>CAVEET010000184.1:0-9924 GCA_963614835.1 Bulleidia sp.
ACGAGTTCGATTTTACCGGCCTCACTCGCCGTGCCCAAAATGCGGACATTGAGCTTGTTGGCAATGACGCCGGCTGCCTTAGGGATACGTCCGGCTTTGGCGAGGTTTTCGTAATTGCACAAACTGAAGAGGATTTTGCTGTTCTGTTCAAGACTATCGAAGTATGCGCAAGCATCCTCGAATGAGACATCCGGGTTGCTTGCAAGATAGCGGTCGAACAGCAGGAAAATGAGGTCCATTTTGCCGCCAGCTGCGCGTGAATTGACTAGATGAATCTGTCGGTCCGGTTCCTCGGCAAGAACCATATCGCGAGCCGTGGCTGCCGCGTTGTAGCTGCCCGACACGCCCTCAGAGATCGGCATGCAGATGGTCTTGTCTGCCAATTTGAAGAGCTCGGCCCACTCCCCTACGCTGGGACAAGCGCTCGAAGAAGCGTTCGTCTCCGCCTGAACAGCGCAGTTGAGCTCATGAACATCAAGCGAAAGGTCATCGACGAATTCACGCTCCCCCACTCGAATTTTGAGGGGCGCAAATGCAAAGGTGGTATGGGGCGCGGTCGGTTGCCAATCGCGGAGGTTGCAGCTTGAATCGGAGATAAGTGCCCAGCTCATAGAGGGTCCTTTCTAATGGTTCGTCAACAATTATAGCCTTCTTGCAAACCAAATGGACGGCTATCTAGTTTTGAATACTAGATAGCCGTCTAAG
This sequence comes from Bulleidia sp., assembly GCA_963614835.1. Classification (GTDB taxonomy): domain Bacteria; phylum Actinomycetota; class Coriobacteriia; order Coriobacteriales; family Coriobacteriaceae; genus Collinsella. The sequence continues at coordinate 706 of CAVEET010000184.1, forward strand.
ATGAGAGAGAAAAGAGTGGACCTCGCGACTTAAAGCCACGAGGTCCACATTCACACGCTGTGTAGGATAACTTAGTAGCGAACGAAGATATAGTTATTGTTCATGCCGGCGGCAACGGAGCTGATGATAACACCCGTGTTGTAGTCGGAAGCGTGAATCATCTGACCACCACCGATGTAAATGCCGGTGTGGTACGAGTTGACAACAACGTCACCGGGCTGCGGATCGGACACACGCGTCCAGCCCATAAAGGTACCCGTGGTGCCCAGGCGGCAATAGCGACCAGTGAGGCAATAGCTAACAAAACCAGAGCAGTCGAAGCTGTTCGGGCCAATTCCGCCCCAGGAATAAGCGCAACCAAGCTTGCTGTATGCACGCGAGACAACAGAACCGCCATCGACGGACTGGCTCGGAGCAGAAGGCGTCGGAGCCGGAGCAGGTGTGGAGGGCTGCGGCGTCGGAGCAGGTGCCGGCGTAGGAGCCGGAGTGTTGCCGCCCTGGTTGTTGTTATTGCTGGTCTGGCCACCGTTGTTGGTGTTCTCGGTCGTACCGGCAGTCTCGTTGCTCACCGTGGCCTTCTCGGCGGTGCTGGCGTTGATGCCAGCCTGCAGCGCGGCGTTGGCCTCGGCCTCGGCGGCAAGCTCGGCTTGCAGCTGCGAATCCAGGGAGTTTACGACGTTCTGGGCTTCAGCCTGCTGGGCGTTAAGCTCATCGACCTTCTTTTGCGTTGCGGCGACGTTCTTCTCCTGCTCGGACTGCTTATCGGTGAGCTGCTGCTTAAGCTCCTTGACCTCTTGAATGGTCTGAGCTTGCTTATCGGAAACTTTGCCGTAGTAGAACAGACGGTTGAGCATATCGCTCAGGTCATCGACACCCGTCAGAACCTGAAGCAGGCTCAGACCGCCGGTTTTGTACTCGCCGGCGACATAGGTCGAGAGCTTGGCCTGGCCATCGGCGATCTCCTGCTGCTTTTGCGTGATCTCGCCGGCAGTCTGATCGAGCGCCTGCGTCTGCGTGGCGAGCTCATCGTAAATCTGCTGGGTTTGGGTACCGATCTGCTCGAGCTTCGTACGAGCAGCGGCAAGGTCGGATGCGGTATCGGCGTAGGCAGGAGCCGCGAGGCCCAAGCCCAAAACACAAGCGAGGGTTGCCGTAGCAGCGCAGCGTGCCATGTTTTTGTGCGTGTTTGCTGTGCGCATGTAGCTTCCTTTCCAGTAACTAAGGGTAACGGCTAATCCACCGTCACCAGGCTAAAGAGCTCCACATCGTCATCAGACGGCGTGAGCTTCTCGCGCGGGTTGAGAAACGCAAGCTCAAGGATACAACCGTAACCGACAAGCTTTGCGCCCATATCTCGCACCAGTTTACCTGTTGCCTCGACGGTTCCGCCCGTCGCGACCAAGTCGTCCAGAATCAACACGGTATCTTTAGAGCTGATAGCGTCGGCGTGTATCTCAATTGAATCGGTGCCGTATTCGAGCTCGTAGCTCTGGCTTACGGTCTCGCGCGGCAGCTTGCCCGGTTTACGTGCGGGAACAAAGCCGGCGCCAAGGGCTACAGCCACGGGCACACCGACCATAAAGCCACGAGCCTCGGGGCCGACGACCTTGGTGATACCCATGCCAGCAAAATGCTCGGCGAGCGCATCGGTCATGGCTTTGAGCGCCTCGGGATTGCCAAAGAGCGGCGTGATGTCTTTAAAGACGACTCCGGGCTCGGGATAGTCGGGGATATCGACGATATGAGATTCGAAGTCGTACATGGCGTAACCTTTCAATGGGTTGCCGAAATTTCAGCAGCGGTTATATGCCCGCGGTGGCGGTGCCGGATTGCGAAGGGGCGACGACCTTGAGCGGCTTTACGAGAGAATCCTCGTGCGAAGCCGGTGCGGCTGTCTCTTCGTTTTTGGCCTTGGTGGACTCGGAGCGAGTGATTTCCTCATCGAGTGCATCGATGTCGGCGTCCTCGACCACGGCGTTGAGCGACTCAAAAACGCGGTTTTTGAGCAGCGCGGTGTGCACACCTTCCGTCAGGTCGTGAAGCTTCTTAAACGCACGCTCGAGCTTGGCGTCGCGCTCGTCATCGGAGGTATCCATTCCGAGCATGCTCACGAGCACCTGCTCAAACATCGAGGACTCGCGGTTGGCGGAAGACACGTACTGACGCAGGTTGCGCGGCTCGATATGGAAGCGTGACAGCTCGGAGCAGTAGCGGATGATCGGAAAATCGCGGCCATCGACGAGCTCACGATTCTGCGGACTCTTGATGATGCGAATGAGGTCGTTCTCGGCGAGCGAGCGGATAAACGAAATCTCGACGCCCAGCATATCGGGAATGGTCTCGATGGGATGCAGCTTTTGCTTAGTCTCCTTGGGCTCCGTCTTGAGCGGAACATCGGACAGCAAGCCCACCTCGTAGGCGAGCGTTGACAGGTCCGTGGCGTTTTCCAAGCGCTGCTTAATTACGTTGAGCGGCATGTAGCGAGTCTTCTGCAAGTGCAGAATGACCTCCAGGCGATCAACGTCCTCCTTGGAGTACTGACGGTATCCCTTAGGCGTACGATGAGGGGTAATGAGCCCCTCATCCTCTAGAAATCTAATTTTTGAGTTCGAAAGATCGGGGTATGCGCCTCGAAGTAGGTTGACGACTTGGCCGATACTCAGATAGTTGCGTTCGGCCATGCCCTACTCACCGGTTTCGATGCGCTCCGGCGTGCTCTCGTGGTAGATGAGCGTAAACGTACCGATCTGGACGGAAGAACCATCGTGCAGCGGGGCTGCATTGACGATGGCACCGTCGACCCAGGTGCCATTGAGCGAGCCCAGGTCCTCGATGCGAGCGCCGAGGCCCTCGCGGATAATGCGCGCGTGGCTGCGCGAAACGGTCATGTCATTGAGGAAGATGCCGTTTGCAGGATCGCGGCCGATGGTGGTCACGTCGTCCTCGAGCTCAAAAGCGGCACCCGTCTGCGGACCCTTGACGATGGACAGAACGGGGGCGGTGATGCGCACGTTGGCCATGAGGTCGGGAACGGTGACGTCGCTTGAAGGCACGCGGAATACGCAGGTAGCGTCAGCAGTCTTATCATTCTGAGGCATATTGTTAACCATGTTGTCCATGACAACCCCTAACTTATCGCGGACGTGCCGCAAATAATGAACCGTACGTAATCATACCCCAACGAATCAGTCTTCGATTTCAGGGTTCAGAAAGTCGATGTCCTCGTCCTCGGGATGCGTGAGAGCCTGTTTAATGGCCGCTCCGCCCTTAATGGAGTAGATGACAGCCGTGAGCATGGAGAAGATCGCGCCGCCGTACACAAAGAAGATGCCGAGGGGCACCGAGCTTCCGTTGAGGCCCGGGAAGGCCGTAAGGGTTGAAGGTAAAAGGTGCAGGCCGTCAACAACGGGGAACCCGAGCAGCATGAGCGAGAATCCGGTCATGAGCAGCGCTGTGGCAATCTTTCCGGGGAAGACGACATCGATGGGGCGACGATGATAATGTCGCACGATAAGCGTGCCGATGCCCAGATAGATGTCGCGACCAATAATGAGCACGCAGACCCAGATGGGTAGCTCTCCGCGGACCACCAGCCCCAAGACGCCGGTGAACAGCAGCGCACGGTCGCAAATGGGATCCATGACCTTGCCGAGCCACGAGACCGTCTTAGTCATGCGGGCGATCTGACCGTCCATCCAGTCGGTGGAGGCGGCAACGGCGTAGATAACGATGGCGATGACGCGGTTGTTGTCCGTCACAAACAGGTACAGAAATACCAGGGTGAGGATCAGGCGCGTAAAGGTGATGAAATTGGAGATCGTAAAGATCTTATTCGACGGGTAATCGGAAGTGCCGATAAGCTCCTTTTTGATCTTCTTTTTGATGCCCACAGGACTCCCCCGCTGGTTAACGACAAAACTTTCGATACTATACCCGTTCCGGCGATGTCTATCCAGCGCAGCCATAGAGAGTCCAGACATGTGGAAGGTGCTTTTAGGCGACGGGGATTTCGCATTCGTGTACATCCGCCTCCAAACATGTCGAAAAATGTCGATTTTGGTGGCTGATGTACACGTTTTGATTCAGTAATCACATCGATCGGGAATGTTGTTGCTTTAAGCAAAATAATCATGGTGCTTAAAACAAAAAAGGTCAGGCACTAAGTGCCTGACCTGCAAACTTCTGGTCGGGACGACTGGATTCGAACCAGCGACCCCTTGACCCCCAGTCAAGTGCGCTACCAAGCTGCGCCACGTCCCGAAGCTTTTGTTTGTTGCTCTGCTCTCGCTCGCAACAGGGAGTATATTAACCCGAAACTTTAGACTTGTGCAAGAACTTTTTTACAAATTTTGAAGCAAGTCCAAAATTGTATCTGCGAGCTGGGGTTTTGTTAGCACGGGAAGCTCTTGCGTACCCGTTGTGCTCACAATCCAGGCCTTGTTAGTGTCGGTTCCAAAGCCCGAATCGGCGCGCGAGACATCGTTGGCGATAATGGCATCGCAGCCCTTGCGGGCCAATTTGCGCTCGGCGTACTCGACAACGTTATCGGTCTCGGCCGCAAATCCGATCACGCACCGCTCGCCCTTCTGGCGCGAGAGCTCGGCCAAAATATCGACCGTTTCGACAAGCTTGATGCGATCCAAGCGTTCGTTGGACTTTTTGAGTTTATGGTCGGCAGGGGCCGCGGGGGTGTAGTCGGCGACGGCGGCCGCGCAAATGGCCGCATCGGCCGTCTGGAAGGCGCTCAGGGCCGCCTGGAGCATCTCTGCGGCGGTCTGCACGCGTACGCACGCCACGCCTCGGGGCACATCGAGTGATGTCGGGCCCAACACGAGCGTGACTTCGGCACCGCGGCGTGCGGCCTCCCCCGCCAGGGCGATGCCCATCTTGCCCGAAGAGCGGTTGCCAATGAATCGCACCGGATCGATCGGCTCGTGCGTGGGGCCGGCGGTGATCACGATTCGCTTGCCCGCAAGGTATTGCGGGACGGGGCTCAGCACCTCGCAGACAGCCTCGACGATGTCCTCGGGCTCGCTCATACGTCCGGTGTCCACGTCGCCGCAGGCAAGGTAGCCGCTGCCGGGTCCCACCACATGGACACCGCGCTCGCGCAGCGTGGACATGTTGGCCTGTGTCGCCGGCGCCTTCCACATGCCGTTGTTCATAGCGGGTGCGATCACGATGGGTCGCGGCGTCGCAAGCAGCGTGGTGGAGATGAGGTCGTCGGCGATGCCGTTGGCCATCTTGGCGATGATATTGGCCGTCGCGGGCGCTACGACCACCAGGTCGGGCTCCTGTGCGAGCGAGATGTGGTGGATGGGGTCGGAGGGATCGTCGAATAGGCCCACAGCAACGGGCTCGTTGGTGAGCGCGCGGAAGGTGAGCGGGCCCACAAACTCGGTGGCATGCTCACTCATAACGACCTTGACGCGCGCGCCGCGCTTTTGCAGCAGGCGCACGATATTGCACGACTTATAGGCGGCGATCCCGCCGGTAATGCCCAGCAGGATCGTTTTTCCCTCAAGTTGCATTGAATTGTTGGATGCCGCCATCGTTTAAGCTTCCTTGCTCGGGAGCACCAGGAGACGGTGGCAGTACGGGCAGTGCGTAATCTCGCTACCGTCGTGGTTAAGGTCGCTCATGGACGATGCCTGCAGCGCGGTGTGGCAGACCGTGGGGATGTTGCCCTGGATGGTCTCGACGGCCAGGCCGCGGAACTGCTTGAGCAGACGCTCGTAGTCGGTGAGCACGTCGGCCGGCAGCGTGGCAGCAAGCGCGGTGCGCTCCTTAGTGGCGGCGTCAATCTGAGCCTGCAGGTCGGCAGCCTTGGCGCGGGCGGCCTTGGTATCGGCCTTCACGCCCTCCTCGAACTTGGCGATGATTGCCTGTGCGCGGGCCTCGCGGTCGAGCGCCTCCTTATGGGCGATAACGACATCCTTGCGGGTGTGCTCAATCTTGTCCAGACGCTTGGCCAGGGTGGCGAGTTCATTCTCCAGATCCTGAACCTCGCGGGCGTCGGAGCCGTCGACATGGCGCTTCTTGGCAGCCTCGATGGCGTTGTTGGTCTGAATCTCGGTGGTGTTGAGATCGTCGAGTTCAATGTCCAGATCCTTGCGCTGGGCGTAGAGCTTGGTCATCTCGGACTTGAGCTTCACATAGGTCTTGCGCTTGGAAGCGAGCTCCTTGAGCTCCGGCATATTGGCAAGTTCGCTCTTGTTGCGGGCGAGCTCCAAATCGATCTGTTGCAGCTTGAGTAGCGTAGCGCCGGCGCTCATAAGTTCTCTCCTTTTGTCACAGTCCACCATTGGCGAGGGTTCAGTATTTTAATCGCATGACGGGGGTCGACCCCGGCGTCAACTGCAGAGTTCATCAATATATCAACGAACGGCTCCTCGGAGCGGTCGTGGCCGAGCAAGATCACCGGCAGCCCGCGTAAGGCAAGGTCTTGCGCCACGTGGTATCCCGCCTCGCCCGTCACGACAACGTCCGCGCCCGCGGCGATGGCGAGCTCTCCAAAGTCGCCCAGGGAGCCGCCCAAAATGGCGACGGTGCGGCACGGGCGATCGGCTTCGCCCCACACACGCGGGTCGCTGCCGAAGGCCGTGGCAGCACGGGTGGCAAGATCGCGCAGCGTGCACGGGTCGTTTAGCGTTGCAAGCGCGCCTAGGCCGGTTGCCTCGGGGTCGTCCACGTGCTCCAGTGAGCTCACGGGTGCGGCACCCAGCAGCTCGCTCAGGCAGACACGGGCTTCGTGCGAGCGGTCCAGGTTGGTGTGGAGCGATATGATGCTCACGCCGCAACGGGCCGCCTCGTACAGCGCAGCGCTGCACTGGGGGCGTGACGCATCCGCCGGACAAAACGCCTCGGGCGCCTTGATATAGACGGGGTGATGCGTCAGCAGCACGTTGGCACCGGCATCTTGTGCGCGGCGAACATTAGCTTCGGTCGCATCGAGTGCGCAGGCCACGCCAGCAATCTCGGCGGCAGGGTCGCCCACGGAGAGCCCTACATGATCCCAGCCCTCGGCGTCCGCCTTGGGGTAGCGCGCCAGCAGCGCACGTTCAAGCTCAGCGACGATCATGCGGCACCCACGATCGAGAGCAGCGTCCGGGCGAACTCGTCCAGATCGCTCGGATTCACGCGGTCATCAAAGGAAATGCGCAGTGCTCCCAATGCCTGCTCGCGACCGATGCCCATCGCGCTCAAAACGTGGCTCGGGTCCATGCTGCCGCTCGAGCAGGCAGAGCCGGCCGAAACCTCAAAGCCGGCGGCGTCGAGCTTGACGATGAGCTCCTCGGAGTCCATGCCGTCGACGTAGATCGAAACCATACCCGGCAGACGGTCGACCTGCTCGTAGTCGCCCATGGTGGCATGAATGCGTGGATGGGCCGTAAGCGTGGCGTAGAGTTTGTCGGAAAGGGCTTGCAGCTTTTCGCGCTCCTGAGCCACTTGGGGCACCAGCGTGCGGGCAGCAGCGGCAAAGGCTAGCTGCGTGCGCAGGTCCTGCGTGCCGGCGCGACGTCCGGCTTCCTGTCCGCCGCCAAAGATGCGGGGACGCAGTGGCGTGCGGGTCTTAACGTAGAGCGCGCCGGAGGCAACGGGACCGCCAATTTTGTGGGCTGCGACGGACATGGCGTCGACGCCTAGCTCGGTGGCATCGAGCGGAATGTGCAGATAGCCCTGGATGGCGTCGGTGTGGAACAGGGCGCCAACGGTATGCGCGGCCGCGGCAAGCTCGCGGATTGGCTGCACCACGCCGGTCTCGTTGTTGGCAACCATGATGCTCACGAGCGCCACGTCGTCGCCTAATAGCTCGACAAGCGTGGCAGGCTCAATGTAGCCCATGCGGCAGGGCTGCACCAGGTCGACGGTAAAGCCGGCGGTGCGCAGCAGCGGCAGGTTGTCCAGGATCGAATCGTGCTCGATGGCAGATACGATCACGCGGTTACGCTTACGGTCGCGCTGACGAGCGCCTTCTGCAAGACCGAGCAGCGCCAGCTGGTTGGCCTCGGTGCCGCCGTTGGTAAGGATGATCTCGGACGGGCGAACGCGTGCACCAAAGCTACGAGCGATCTCGCGACGGGCGACTTCTAGGCGTGCGGCGGCCTTGCGGCCAAGCGAATGCAGCGAGTTGGGGTTGACGCCGGCAAGCTCGCTGTCGTCGTACTCGCGCTGCGCAAGGAGCGCCTCGGCGCGCATGGGCGTCGAGGCGGCATAGTCAAGATTCACGGGTATGCGGTTTTGACCTGCGGTCATAAGGGTTTATGCCTCCTGTGTGGCCTCGTTGCCCAGCTTCTGCAGTAGCGCAACCTCGGCAGCGGGATCTTCGGACTTAAATACGGCAGAACCGGCCACGAGCACGTTGGCGCCGGCCTTGACGACCTCGGCAATGTTCTTGGAAGAAATGCCACCGTCGACCTCGATGAGGGGCGAAACGCCGTGGCGCTCGCACATGGCTTTGAGCTCGTGGAGCTTAGCGATGGTGCCCGGGATAAAGCTCTGGCCGCCAAAGCCAGGGTTCACGCTCATCAGCAGCACCATATCGACAACGTCGATGATGCTCTCGAGCACGCACACGGGGGTGGCGGGGTTGAGCACCACGCCTGCCTTGACGCCGCGCTGCTGCAGGTGCGTGAGCGTGCGGTGCAGGTGCGTGGAGGCCTCGTAGTGCACGGTGATCATGTCGGCACCGGCGTCGGCGTACCAATCGACCGTCTCGTCGGGGTTCGACACCATGAGGTGCGCGTCGACCGGTACATCGGTGGAGCGCTTGACGGCCTTAAGGATGTCAACACCAAAGGTCAGGTTGCCGGTAAAGTGACCGTCCATAACGTCGAAGTGCACGTAGTCGGCGCCGGCGATCTTGTCGAGTTCGCCCTTGAGGTTGGCCATATCGGCCGAAAGGACGGACGGAGCGATTTTGATGGAACCCATGGTAGAAGCCTTTCTGCGCTAGTCGGTGAGTCCGTAGAACTCTTGAGAAGGGACGCGATCGGTAAGAATCTCGAACGCCCTATCCAAAGTAACACCGTTGTAGAGCGTTTGCTCCACGGCAAAGGTGAGCGGAATGTCTACGCCCAGTGAACGGGCAAGCTCGCTCACGCTGCGGGCCGCGACGGCGCCCTCGACAACCATATGCGTGCGCGTCTGGTACTCGTCGAGCGACACGCCGTGGGCAAACTCGTAGCCAAAGGTGCGGTTGCGCGAATGCTCCGAGGT
>CAVEET010000185.1:0-4310 GCA_963614835.1 Bulleidia sp.
TTTTGCTTGTGCATGGTGGCGAGCATGTGTTTGGGGACAGCGTGGACCATGCAGCTGCCGATGGTCGCGCTCGCGGCGGCCTTGGCGGCATCGCTTGCGTTTTTGGTCGCGTAGCTGTGGCGGAAGCGTTTGAGCATGGCAATGTCGTTGCCGCCGTCGCCGTAGACCGCGACCTCGTCCTCGGCAATGCCGTAGTAGCCCGCCAGCCAGGACACACTCTCGCCCTTGTTGCACGCCGCGTCCGTGATCTCAAACATCACCGGGTCAAACGGCGCGTTGACTACACGGTCCGAGCGCTCGGCCAAATATGCCTTAAGGTCGCGCTCCAGCTCGGGCGAGGTCACGCGGCAGTTGATCTTACACACATCGTGGCGCAGGATGTCGCCGATTGACTGATCGAAATACTGCTCCTCGTGATACCCGCCACGCGCGCGCATGCCGCGCATCACGATGCGCTTGATAGGGCTGTCCTTCTTAAAGCCCGCCTGGTGCATCTCGAACGAACCGCTCGAGAACATGCCGTCGGGCGTGGAGCAGTCGAAGCAAATGTTCGGAAACGCCTTGAGCAGCTCCTCGGTAACCTGCGGGTCGATGGTCCAGGTCTTGAGCACCTCGCCGTGGCTGTTGCGCACGATGGATCCGTTGGAGCAGCAGGCGTCGAGTGCCAGACCTGTAAAGCCATGCTCGCCGATTGGCAACGTCGAGCGTCCGGTCGCGGGAACCACATGCAGCCCGGCTTCGGTCAGCTCGCGAATGGCACGGCGGATGGTCCCATCCGCCTCGTGCAGGGCGTTCAGCAGCGTTCCGTCTAAGTCACTCGCAAACATCTTGATCATGGGCATGCCTCTCCTTCGTCTGCACGATATTGTAGACGAAGGAGAGGCATGCCCAAACAATGCCGTCCCGGCGCGACGTGCCACTGCCTCCACAAATTCACGGTCCCCCAGCGCTTTAAGACATTCGCCATAAGCGACTTTTCAGCCGATTAAACAGCGCCGTCGTCAACGTCAGCACCGCCAACATGCCTGCGAATACAATCGCCGGTGTCCATCGATCATATGCGAGCCCGTAAACCAATTGGCCAATAGGCGTTGCACAGGAAAGCGTCATATAAACGAGTGCCAGCACTTTTCCGCAGAGTTCCTTTGGCGCTGACCGCTGAACAAATGAAACGATTCCGACCGATGCAATGCTTGCCCACGCCATGACCCATGCCGAGCCGGCCGCAAGCGCGGCAAACGCTAATTCATCAGGACCGCTCAGTAGCGTGACAATAATCGGTACGACTCCAAAACAAATCATCGCAACATATCGACATATGCCCTTGAAGGAAAAACGATGCGGCCAAATACCGACCAAACCACTGCCGACAAAACCACCTAAGCCCATAGCCACCTCAATAATCCCAACAAAGGATGACTGCATTCCGAGATGCTTTGCAACAATAACGGGAGCACCAATCGTTAACCCAACTAACGCAAGGTTCAAAATAGCCGCAAGCAAAAACACAACGAGCAATGATGCGTTTTGAAACAGGTACCGAATCGACTCCCGAAAATCGCTTCGGCATGTCGAGCAAGTCGTACTGTCCCCTGTCATTCCAGATGAGGCATTTTGCTTGAGTGCGCCCCCGAACAGCAGGGCTGACATCGCAAACGTCAACGCCGCGGTTTCGCATAGAGCATCGATACCAAAGCACCCATAGACTGCCGTCCCGACTACAGGCCCCAAGATATTGCTCGCCATGGTTACCTGCGAGACCAACGCTGTGGCACGCTCAACCTTTTCTTGGCCCATCATGTGCACCGTCTCAATTTGAAGCATCGGTTTCAGCAGCGATTGGATGCCATATTGGACGCAAAGCATTGCTGCCACGACAACCGCAAGAGGCAGCGAACACTTCATGGGGATAAACAGCAGTGATGCAGCCATCAGAACAATGCCGAGTACCACAAGAACCCCGCGATGTCTTCCCCGATCCGCCAAAATCCCGCCAACCGGAGTCGCGAGCACGCCCGGTATGAACGCTATCGCCGCGACGGCGCCATATAACGTTGACGAGCCGCTGCAATCGAACAAGTAAAGCGGGCACGCAAAGCACAGTGCCGACAACATCGAATACGCGCACAGCTGTGCAACAAGAAGACCGAAAAGCCTGATAGATCGCACTGTTTTTTGCACCAACGAGACGCTACTCCTCCGCATTCCAGCCATAAGCCCGCCCCCTATACATACCATTAGTATGTATTTAATGACTTGAAAAGGGCAGCCGTGGCTACCCTTACAAATCAATTACATACCGTCAGTATCTATATTACCACCCAGCACGGTTCCATACGTCCCAAATCTGAGCCGTTGTCTGAAGCACTTCATTACCCAAATCGAGCCCCACCGCGGCCGCCATCTGCGCCAAACATTGTGCGCGAGCGAGCATTCGATCTTTGGTCTCGAGCGGACGGAACAGCGGCAGCAGCCAAAGGTTCGCCAACAACGATACGGCCTCAGCCGCTTCGCGCGGGCATTTGCACGCAATGGAGCCGTCGGCGATGCCCTCCTCGATCACTGGCAAGAGACAGCCATCGGCCGACTCGTCGAACGAGCCCTGGTACTGCATCGCCAGTAGACGCGAGCTTTTTACCGGATCTGACGCAGGATGCATGCGAGCCCATAGCTCGATTTGCGGAACGACGGACTCGGGCGCATACAGCCGCTTGAGCTTTTGGGCTCCCGTCATATTGCCAGCACCGAGTGTCGCGCGGCGGCGCTCAACAATCGGAGCCATTGCCCGATCAAATGCGGCGTTGAAAATCTCTTCTTTGCTCTTAAAGTGATGATAGACAGCACCCTTGGTCATGCCATCGAGGCGGTCGACGATATCTTGAATGCTCGTCCCCTCATAACCCTGTGCGCAGAATAGCTCCAGCGCCGCGTCGAGAATCTTCGCGACTGTCTCCTCGGGATATTTATTACGCCCCATAATCTGTCCATCCGCAACGCAAGTCTTGTGCCTCATTGCAGTATTTTAACGTTGCGGATGGCAGGCGGTCGATTCTACACCGCGGCGGGGCCGTGTTCGCCGGTACGGATGCGGATAACCTCCTCGACCGGCTCGACCCAGATCTTGCCGTCTCCAACGGCACCGGTGCGAGCAGCATTGCAGATAATCTCGACAATTCCGTCGACATGCTCATCGGCGCAAATGAGCGTGAACTGCACCTTAGGGATCGTGTTGACAAGCAACTCGTTGCCGCGCACGTATTCCTTCCAGCCATGCTGAGCGCCGCAGCCCTGCACCTGGTTGATGGTCATACCACGAACATCAGCAGCAAACAGCGCATCTTTAAGAACCTCAAGCTTTTCCTGGCGCACGATAGCCGTGATCTTTTTCATAATGAATTCCTCTCAATAATCAACGTATCCCTTTACATGAGACGCGGGTTTCCCAGGTGCCGCAGATTGGGTTGAAAGAGGAGCGCCGCGTACTTTTGTACGCAAGCGACGGTTTGAAACCCAAGGTGCGGTGCCTGGGGAAGCCGCTAGTCAAGTCCCGAGAAGGAGGGATATGCGCTCTCGCCGTGCTGACTCGCATCCATGCCCAGCGCCTCGTCGGCCTCGTCCACGCGCAGGCTGCCGTGGAACAGCGCCTTGACCACCGCGGCGATCACCAAATCGAGTACCAGTACAATAGCGACCGTCACCACAATGCCCAAAATCTGCGAGATGAGCAGCGACACGTCGCCCGTGTAGAACAGGCCGCCCTTACCAGTCCACGAGAGCTCCGGCACGCAGAACAGGCCCGTGAGCACACCGCCCAAGATGCCGCCGATGCCGTGGCAACCGAACGCGTCGAGCGCATCGTCGTAGCCAAACTTGGTCTTAAGATGGCTGATAGCCAGGTAGCAGACAGGCGATACGATCAGGCCCATGACCAGCGCTGCCCACGGCTCGACAAAGCCCGCGCCGGGCGTGACCACCACAAGGCCCGCAACCAGACCGGTGCTGGCACCCACCAGCGTGGGGCGACCGGTGCGCACGCGCTCGACGGCAAGCCACGAGACCATGCCCGCCGCGCTGGCCGTTACGGTGTTGAGGATGGCGAGCGCCGCCACGGCGTCGGCCTTAAACTCGCTGCCGCCGTTAAAGCCAAACCAGCCAAACCAAAGCAGCCCGGCGCCCAGCGCCACAAACTGCACGTTATGTGGACGGTAGCTCACCATGCCAAAGCCGCGACGACAGCCGAGCATTAAACAGAGGATCAGGCCCGTCAGACCGGACGAAATGTGCACCACGTCGCCGCCGGCAAAGTCGAG
>CAVEET010000186.1:0-2159 GCA_963614835.1 Bulleidia sp.
TTGTTTGAGCCGATTCTTCATTTCTTTGAGCAACGGTGGGTCCACAACATCATCTGGGCCGTCATCTTGGCGATAGGCACCGCCGTCGCCGCCAAGGTCGTATCCAAGACCCTGAATCATCTGCTTAACCGAGACGATAACCCGCTTCCGGCATCGAGTATCTTCATCAACATCGCGCGCGCCGTCATTTGGATGATCGGCGGCAGCTTTATCCTCGACAACTGCTTTGGCATTAACGCAAACGCGCTCGTCGCCGCTCTTGGCGTCGGCGGCATCGCCATCTCGCTCGGCTTTCAGGACACGCTGTCAAACCTTATCGGCGGCATGCAAGTGACCTTTATGGGCATCATCAAACCCGGCGACAATATCGAGGTCGGCGGCGTATCCGGCGTGGTCCAAGACATCACTTGGCGCCATACAACGATTGAGGATGCCTGTGGACAGACCATCATTGTACCCAACTCCAACATCTCCAAGAACACGCTCGTGCACCTCATGCCCTTTGGGCGCGTGGCCGTGCCCGTTGCCGTAAAGGACACGTCTAAGTGGGCTTCCCTTGACGTGCTGGCAGACGAGCTCACGAGCGCAACCAAAACGGCCGTCTCGCCCATCTCGGGCTTTGACAAGGAGCCCTACGTACTCTTTAGCGAAATCGGCGACTTTGGCATCAAAGGAAAGATCATCTTTATCGTCAGCGACGACAGCACTACTTTCACGGCAGCCGACGCCTGCATCCGCGCCATCGCCCCCATCATCGCCTAAACCACCGCAAAGGGGACAGGCATCTTTGTAGTGGTTTTCATTCGTGGTACCATGGTTCATATCGTTGTTTAAACGACTAAGGGAGTAGACACCATGGAAGAGGCCTATCGTCAAGCACGCAAGCGCGGCGAGCAGGGACGCCGTCGCGCCATCAGCCAAAGCGAGCATCCATACCTTACGGACCTCGATAGCTTGGTTGCTCAGCTCCCCTTAGGTCAGCGAGAGAATGTCGGCCTGCGGGATATTCCGCTCGAAATGGTCGTCGGCACGGTCACCAAAGGCCGTCAGTCCGCCTTTTCGTGTAACTTTATGCCCCTGCTTCCGTTTAGCACCGAGTTCGCCCGCAAGTGGTCCAACCTCTACGACATCCAGGTGACCGAGGGCTATCGCGACCCCGTCATCGTCACCGAGTTCATGCATCGGTTCTATGTCCAGGAAGGCAACAAACGCGTCAGTGTCCTCAAATTCCTGGACGCTCCAACGGTTTCGGCCAGGGTCACCCGTCTCTACCCCGGCACATGGGATTCCGTCGAAAGCCGCCTGTACGGTGAATTCTGCGCGTTTTGGCGCGTCTGCCCCCTATACGAGATCGAGTTCTCGCGTGAGGGAAGCTACGAGACGCTCGCCAAGATGCTCGGTCAGAACCTTATCGAAAAATGGCCGCAGAAAAAGGTCGACTACCTGCGCCACACTTTCCTGCTCTTTAAGCGTGCCTACCTTCGCGCAGGCGGCGATCACCTGGACATTACGCCCGCCGACGCCATGCTCGTCTACCTCAATGTGTACAACCAGGACCGCCTGCTGGATACGCCGACGGATATCGTCGTAAACCGCCTGTGCAAGATCTGGCGCGAGCTGGTCATTGCCGGCAAAAATGACGAGGACAAGGTCGATCTTGTCGAAGCACCGAGCGTCGACGAGGAAGAAACGCCCGCCAAGTCCACCTCCGGCGTGCTCAACTTCTTTATGGGCAAGACTGTCTATTCGGCGGCCAACCCCCTGCGTATCGCCTTTATCCATGAGTTCCCCTGTGCGGCGTCGAGCTGGGACAGCCTGCACGACCAAGGGCGCCAGTATCTCGATGAGCACTTTGGCGGCATCGTGCGCACCGAGGCGTTCGAGGACTGCCACGATCCGGACGTGTTCTACGCCGCTGTGGAAACGGCTGTCAAACATGGAGATAACGTCATCTTCTCAACCTCGCACCGCCTGATGGAATATACGCTCAGGGCTGCCGTTGAGTATCCCCAGGTTCGGTTCCTCAACTGCTCTATCGGCCTTCCCCATCAAAGCGTCCGTTCGTACTTTGGCAAGATGTACGAGGCCAAGTTTCTGCTGGGCGCCCTTGCCGCCAGCATGGCGGACAACCACCGCATCGGTTACCACGCGTCGGTCTT
>CAVEET010000187.1:0-52359 GCA_963614835.1 Bulleidia sp.
TGTCCTCGTCGGTGGCCCAGATGCTCGACAGGCAGGTGGTCTCGGTGGTCATGACGTCGACGCCGTTGCGGTAATCGGTCGTCATGCTTGCGATGCCCGGGCCCACGAACTCCATGACCTTGTTCTTGACGTAGCCCTTGGCAAAGACGGCGCGGATGATGGCGAGCGCCACATCGTGCGGACCGACGCCGGGGCGTGGGGCGCCCGTGAGGTAGATGGCGACGACGCCGGGATAGGCAACGTCGTAGGTGTCGCGCAGCAGCTGTTTGGCCAACTCGCCGCCGCCCTCGCCCACGGCCATGGTGCCCAGGGCGCCGTAGCGGGTGTGCGAGTCGGAACCCAAGATCATCTTGCCGCAACCGGCGAAGTTCTCACGCATAAAGGAGTGGATGACGGCGATGTGCGGCGGGACGAAGATGCCGCCGTACTTCTTGGCCGCGGAAAGGCCAAAGACGTGGTCGTCCTCGTTGATGGTGCCGCCCACGGCGCACAGCGAGTTATGGCAGTTGGTGAGCACGTAAGGCAGCGGGAACTGCTCCATGCCCGAGGCGCGCGCCGTCTGGATGATGCCGACAAAGGTGATGTCATGGCTCGCCATGGCATCGAAGCGAATCTTGAGCGCCTCGGGATCTCCGGACGTATTGTGTGCCTGGAGGATCGAATACGCGATGGTGCCACGCTTGGCATCCTCGGGCGTCTGCGTAATACCGCGCTCGGCGGCCTCGGCCGCAGGCACAACCTCGCTGCCGCCGCGCAGGTAGATGCCGTCCTCGTACAGCTTGACCATACTGTCTCCCACTCTGCCCAAAAGATTTGGGCGCATAGCATACATTCGTTCAATATCGTGCCATAGAACGGTTGCGAGTGGGTTACGAATCTACACGTTCACTTTATCTCAGTAAAGTAAAGGACGAGCACCTTGCATCACTCTTCTGACAAGGAGTGTCCCAAAGTGCCGGCACAAAAGGAACGTCCCCAACTGCCAAGTGCCGCAAGAATGTCCCCTTTGACCAGTCATTTAAGAACGTCCCCAATGACTACCCTACCGTATCCGGAGCAAGGCAACGCCGCAGGTAGAGGACGGACAGCGAGCGACGTCCAGAGCGAACAAGTTGGCATGAAAAAGGCAAGGCATAGACCTTCTGGTCATGCCTTGCCTTTTGAATGACAAATTGTCGCTCTGGGCGGCGCGCAGCGTCGGCCCGTTACGCGGGTTGGTAAACCCGCGTAACTACAAATCCCCGCCGGCACCCAGCAGCTTGCGCATGACCTGTTCGGGGTTAACCGAGCCGTCGCGCGGGGCCAGGGCGGTGATCTTCTTCTGCATCTTGTACTCGTGCAGCTCGTCCTCGAGCTGGCGCACGCGGGCGCGGAGCTTTTCGTTCTCGCGCTCGCGCTCCTCGGCACGCTCCTTCATATCGAGGATGCGCACCACGCCGGCAAGGTTGATGCCCTCGTCGGTCAGCTGGTTGATGAGCTCCAGGCGCTCGATATCGGCACGCGAATACAGACGCGTGTTGCCGCCCGAGCGCTGGGGGTTCACCAGGCCCTTGGACTCGTAGACGCGCAGAGTCTGCGGATGCATGCCGGTCAACTCGGCCGCCACGCTGATCATGTACAGCGGTTTATTCCTATTGTCCTCGGCCATGCTACCTGACCCCTTTCCGTCTCGTTATCGTCCATCATAAGCCCGCGGGCGCGGGTGTGCGCCACGACCGCCCTAGTACGTCGCCTTGTAACGGTTGACCCTCTCGCGATAATCGCGCGTGTCGGCCTCGCGCAGCTTGGTCATGGCATCGCGCTCGTCATCGGATAGGTTCGTGGGGACCTGCACCTTGATCTCGACGAGCAGCGCGCCTGTGCGGCCACGGTGCTTAACGTCGGGCGCCCCCATTTCCTTAAAGCGGAACTTCTTGCCCGTCTGGGTACCCGCGGGCACCTTCAGACGAACCGTCGCACCGCCGGGCGTCGGCACGTCCACCGTGCAGCCGAGCGCCGCCTCATAGACCGAGACCGGTACCTCCATGGTCACGTCGGCACCCTTGCGCTTAAACAGCGGATGCTCCTCCACGTGCGTGGTCACGACCAGGTCGCCGCGCTCGCCGCCGGCAACGCCATACTCGCCGCGACGCTTGTAGCGCAGCTTGCCACCGTCGACCGCGCCCGCAGGGACCGAGACCGTAATGGTCTGCTGCTCGCCCGTCGAGGGAATGCGATAGGTGACCTTGTGCGTCACACCGCGAAACGCGTCCTCGGCCGTCACATCGACGGTCAGCGACAGGTCGCCGCCCTTGCGAGCGCGGCTGCGGCCAGCGCCGGCACCGGCAGCGCCCGCAGCCCCGGCAAAGCCCGAGCCCCAATCGCTGCCCCAGGCGCCGTTGCCGCTAAAGATGCTGTCGAAGATGTCGCCCCAGCCGCTGGCACCCGCGCCGGCACCGTAGCCGCCGCCATACGCGCCGCCTGCGCCCGGCATGCCGCCAAACATGAGCATCTGGTCGTACTCTTTGCGCTTCTTCTCGTCCGAAAGCGTCTCGTAGGCCTCGCTGATCTCCTTGAACTTGGCCTCGTCGCCGCCGGCATCGGGGTGATATTTTTGCGCGAGCTTGCGAAACGCGCTCTTGATCTCTTTGTCGGAGGCGCTCTTGGATACGCCCAGGATGTCATAGAAGGTTTTGCCTGCAGCCATCGTAGCTCCTCTCCTGTTACATCCGCCGCCCCTGCGGACGGCGGCTCATGCTGTCATATGGCACTAGGCCAGAAAGGGCCCCGGGTGTTGCCCCGGGGCCCTTCTCAATTACTCCTCGGTGCTCTCGGCCGTATCGGCCGTAGCATCCTCGGGCGCCGCTTCGGGCTCCGGTGCGGGGCGCTTCTCGCCACCGTAGGTCACCGTCACCATGGCGGAACGCAGGATGCGATCCGCCATGCGGTAGCCCTTCTGGTACACGTCGTTGACGGTCTCGTCGTACTGCGATGCGTCCTCGACGCGGCCCACAGCCTGGTGCTCGAGCGGATCGAACGCCTCGCCCTTGGGGTCGATGGGCTCAACGCCCTCGTGCGCAAACACGTCGAGCAGCTTGGCATGAACCGCATCGACGCCGTCGACGAACTGCTTAAAGTCGTCGGAAAGCTCTTGGCTGCGGGCATGGTCGATCGCGCGCTCGATATCGTCGATCACCGGCAACAGCGCGGTGACGAGCTTCTCGGTCGCGCGCTCGCGCTCGGCGATGCGCTCGTTGGCGGTGCGGCGACGGAAGTTCTCCCAGTCGGCCTGTAGACGGGCGGTGCGCTCGGTGGCGTCCTTTGCCTTATCCTCGGCGGCCTTCTGAGCCTCTGCCGCAGCATCGAGCTCGTTACGCACGTCGGCAAGCTCCTTTTGGGCCTGCTCGAACTTGAGCTTAAAGTCGTTGTCGGCGGCTTCCTCACCGGCGCGGATAGCAGCTTCCACCATCTCGTCCTCGGTCATCGTCGCCTCCTTGTTGGAATCCTCTACCTGGTTCTCGGCAGCCTCGGCGGCCTCGGCCTCGTTGGCCTCGGTATCGTCGACAGCCTCTACGGGAATCTTCACGTCCTTCTCCTCAGAGTCAACGGGGGCGGCGCCAGCGGCAGCCGCCTCCGTGCGAGCTTTACGGGCGGACATGATTACTTGTCCTCGTCGTCCACAACCTCGTAGTCGGCGTCGACAACGTCATCGTCGGCAGGCTGGGCGCCGGCGGCACCGTCGGTCTGCTGCTGAGCGTCGGCGTAGACAACCTGAGCAAGCTCGTAGGCCACGGACTGCAGGGACTCGCCGGCGGCCTTGATAGCCTCGACGTCAGAGCCCTCGAGCGCCTTCTTGGCGTCGGCGATAGCGGCCTCGGCCTTGGACTTCACGTCGGCGGAAACCTTGTCGCCCAGCTCGTTGAGAGTCTGCTCGGTGGAGTAGCACAGGCTGTCGGTCTGGTTGCGGACCTCGACCTCTTCCTTCTGCTTCTTGTCCTCCTCGGCATGAGCCTCGGCGTCCTTGACCATACGATCGACTTCGTCGTCGGACAGAGCAGTGGAGCCGGAGATGGTGATCTGCTGCTCCTTGCCGGTGCCCTTGTCCTTAGCGGAGACCTTGACGATACCGTTGGCGTCGATGTCGAAGGTGACCTCGATCTGCGGCACGCCGCGGCGGGCAGCCGGGATACCGGTCAGCTGGAACTTACCGAGCGACTTGTTGTCGCGGGCAAGCTCGCGCTCGCCCTGGAGCACGTTGATCTCGACGCTGGTCTGGTTGTCGGCAGCGGTGGAGTAGACCTCGGTCTTGGAGGTCGGGATCGTGGTGTTGCGGTCGATCATCTTGGTCATGATGCCGCCCATGGTCTCGACGCCCAGCGACAGCGGGGTAACGTCGAGCAGCAGGATGCCCTCGACGTCGCCGGTGAGCACGCCGCCCTGGACGGCAGCGCCGTCGGCAACGACCTCGTCGGGGTTCACGGACATGTTGGGCTGCTTGCCGGTCATGGTCTTGACGAGCTCCTGGACGGCGGGCATACGGGTGGAGCCGCCGACGAGGATGACCTCGGTCAGATCGGAGAGCTTGAGCTTAGCGTCGCGCAGGGCGTTGGTGACAGGCTGCTTGCAGCGCTCGAGCAGGTCGCGGGTGATCTTCTCGAACTCGGCGCGGGTCAGCGTGTAGTTGAGGTGCAGCGGGCCGGACTGGTTCATGGTAATGAACGGCAGGTTGATGGTGGTCTGCTGGGCAGCGGAGAGCTCCTTCTTGGCGTTCTCGGCGGCCTCCTTCAGACGCTGCAGGGCCATGGGGTCCTGACGCAGGTCGACACCGTTCTCCTGCTGGAACTTATCGGCCATCCAGTCGATGACGCGCTGATCCCAGTCGTCGCCGCCCAGGTGGTTGTCGCCCGAGGTGGACAGAACCTCAAACACGCCGTCGGCGAGGTCGAGGATGGAGACGTCGAAGGTGCCGCCGCCCAGGTCGAAGACCAGGATGCGCTGGTCGGTGCCCTGCTTGTCCAGGCCATAGGCAAGAGCAGCAGCGGTCGGCTCGTTGACGATACGCTTGACGTTGAGGCCGGCGATCTTACCGGCGTCCTTGGTGGCCTGACGCTGGGCGTCGTTGAAGTAGGCCGGGACGGTGATGACGGCGTCGGTAACGGTCTCGCCCAGATACTTCTCGGCGTCAGCCTTCATCTTCGCGAGCGTCATGGCGCTCACCTGCTCGGCGGTGTAATCCTTGCCCTCGATGTCGACGACGGCACGGCCGCCCTGGCCCTCCTTGACCTCATACGGCACGGTCTTGATCTCGGAGGCGCACTCGGAGTACTTGCGGCCCATGAAGCGCTTGATGGAGAACACGGTGTTCTTGGGGTTGGTGACAGCCTGGTTCTTAGCGGCCTTACCCACGACGCGGTCGCCGTCGGCACGGAAGCCCACGACGGACGGGGTGGTGCGGTCGCCCTCGGCGTTCACGATAATGGTCGGAGAACCGCCCTCGAGAACGGCCATAGCGGAGTTAGTAGTACCAAGGTCGATACCAAGAATCTTACTCATTAGAAATTCCCTCTCTCTTTTGCGTTCGCGCCGCCTCGACGATCTGTCGCGCGGCGCTTCGGCTTGTCTTTCAGGATGTAGTGTATCCCCTTATGGGCCGGAATATACAAAATCTAAGTCAATTCATATAAGATTTCTTATTGCTGAGAGTTTAGGTTCTTAAATGCGCAGGTAGATGCGCTGAATGAGTTCTCGGCAAATCTATCGAGATCTATGTAGAGATGGCTGAGGCTTGGGTCTGGAACCCCTCGGGATGGCCCTGCGGAAAGCAAATCCCGGTTTGAGCGTGAATTCCGGGCTGCAGTTTCCGCAACCAAGGCCCTCGGGAAAATAGATCCCAGTCTGAGTGTGGATTCTGGGTCGCAGTTTCCGCCAGAGGGCTCGACCGGAAAGCGCGACCCGTTTTGGACGCCAATTCTGGGTTGCGCTTTCCAAAAGCTCGCTCAATAGCTCAATATCTCAAGTCACCTTTAGCTAACATTTGCGCAGCTCAACGGCCCCACCTGCGCGTTTTTTAGTAAACCTTGGCATACTCGGCGAACGGTATGAAGATGCCGGCCAGAGGGTATTGCAAACGGTCGCTCCCGTGGTATGTTTTTGCCCGAATCAAACCGGCGCGCATCGTCTGTAGCGTCGGTCAACAGAGAGGAAACTACCATGGCTCATCCCGTAATTGATGCCGACGAGTGCATCGCTTGTGGCGTTTGCGTCGACTCCTGCCCCGCTGGCGTTCTGGAGCTCCAGGACGTCGCTACCGTCGCTGACGAGGACTCTTGCGTCGCCTGTGGCGCTTGCCAGGACGCTTGCCCCGCCGGCGCGATCACCGAGATCGTCGAGGAGTAACAACTCCCCCACTTGCACACTCAAAAGTACACCGTGCACAAAAAAGGAGGCTTCCGCATCGCCGCGGCGGCCTCCTTTTGCATATGTGGGCAGCTAATTTGGAGCGGGACCCTTGGCAGTTGCGGTGGAATAGTTCCTGTTTTATGTCTTGGATGCCGATTTTAGGAACTATTTCACCGCAACTTATAGATGCGGCGTCGACTAGGACAAATCGTCTTCGTAGGGCATCAGGTCTGCTAGGTAGCCTTTTTCCTTGAGCATCGCCTCGATCTCGTCGAGGGTCTGTTCGTCCTCCGCCGCAATGCGATGGAAGTGGTAGCCGCTGGTCACCGTCAGCAGCGGAAAGCTCTTGCCGCTCTCGATATCGCGCAGATAGCGCTCGACATCGCGACGATTGCGGATGTCCAGGTCGGCCGTAATCTTACCGTACACGCGGTGATTGACAATCACGTTGAGCACGGCGCCGCCGGCGTCGACGATACTCGTGAGCTCATCGCCTGCCTGCTCCACGCTGTGGCGAACCTTGACCAAGCGCGTAGGCACGGCGGGGCTGCTGGGGGCCTCCTGCAGCACGTAGCCGCGGTTGGTCGCCACGATATCGTGCCCATCGGCGCGCAGCAGGGCGATGTCCTGCACCACGATCTGGCGGCTCACACCCACCTCGCGGGCAAGCGCGCTGCCCGATACGGGCCCCTTGGCCCCCTCGAGCACGGCCATGATGGCACGGCGACGCTCGCGGGCGTTCATTATTTACCGTCCAGCAGACGCAGGTGCTTAAGCGAGAGGTCGAGGATCGGCGCGGAGTGCGTCAGGGCGCCCGAGCTAATAAAGTCAACGCCCAGGTCGGCAAGCGCGCGGATATTGCTGGCATCCACGTTGCCCGAGCACTCGGTCTTGACGCGACCGGCGATAAGCTCAATCGCGGCGGCCATGTCGTCATGGGTCATGTTGTCGAACATGATGATGTCGGCGCCGGTCTCCACGGCCTCGCGCACCATGTCCAGGTTCTCGCACTCGATCTCGACCGTCGTGGTAAACGATGCATGGGCGCGCGCCATCTCGATCGCGCGCGTCACGCCACCGGCGGCATCGATGTGGTTGTCCTTGAGCATGACGGCCGTCGACAGGTTGTAACGGTGGTTGCTGCCGCCGCCAATCTCAACCGCCGCCTTCTCAAACACGCGCATGCCCGGTGTGGTCTTGCGCGTGTCGACGAGCACGGTCTTGGTTCCCTCGAGCGCCGCGGCCATGCTGTGCGTATAGGTAGCGATGCCGCTCATGCGCTGCAGGTAGTTGAGCGCCACGCGCTCACCCGAAAGCAGCACACGCGCATCGCCGCGCACCTGACCCACGTGGTCGCCGGCATGCACCTCGTCACCGTCGGCAACATCAAACAGCACCGAGCTCTGCGAATCCAGCAGCTCAAAGGTGCGAGCGAACACATCCAGGCCGGCGATGATGCCATCGGCTTTGGCGATAAGCTCCACCGTGGCGGGACGCGCCGTGGGGCACACGCTCGCCGTGCTCACGTCCTCAAACGTAATGTCCTCGCGCAGAGCCTGCAGAATCAGATCGTCGACGACGAGCTTCATGGTAATGGGATTCATGGTCTACTCCTCCACGGCCTGCGTGCCGGCGGCACGGGCCAAATCATCGATTGCCAGGGTGTCGGCGCCCAGGGCGCGATGACGGCCATCGAGCGCGGGATCGCCTGCCTGCTCCACGGCCAGTGACTCGCCGGTACGCATATACCACGCGGCGCGACGACCCCAGACCAGCGCCTCGAGCAGGCTGTTTGAAGCCAGGCGATTCTTGCCATGAACGCCGTTGCAGGCCGTCTCGCCGGCGGCGTAGAGCTCGGGCATCGAGGTGCGGCCGTCCTTGTCGACCCACACGCCGCCCATAAAGTAGTGCTGCGTGGGCGTAACGGGGATGGGCTCGTCCAAGATGTCGCGGCCGTCCTCCAGGCAGCGCGCGCGGATATTGGCAAAGTGCCCGGTCACCACGTCGCGCTCGACGGGGGCAAAGCTCAGCCACTCGTGCTCGGTGTCATCCTGCTTCATCTGCTCGCGGATGGCGGCGGCGACCACATCGCGCGGCTGCAACTCGTCGGTAAAACGCTCGCCGGCGGCGTTGAGCAAAATCGCGCCCTCGCCGCGGCAGCTCTCGCTGATCAGGAACGTGCGACCCGGCTGCGGCGAGAACAGACCCGTGGGATGGATCTGCACGTAGTCCAGGTGCTCCATCTTAATGCCATGCTCCTGAGCGATGTAGCAGGCGTCGCCCGTGAGCTGCGGGTAGTTGGTCGAGTGGTCGTACACGCCGCCAATGCCACCCGTCGCCCACAGCGTGTGGCGGGCATGGATCTTAAACGGCTTACCGGCATGCACGCCCTCAACGGCATTTGCCAGCTCGTCGGCGGGGCGAACCGAGTTGTCCTCGTCCACGGCTACGGCGACGACGCCGGTGCACACCGTGGCGCCATCGCGCTCGCCCGTTAGGATGTCGGTCATGGCCACGTGCTCCAAAATCTGCACGTTGTCCAGCTTGCGGACGGCCTGGAGCAGCTTAGTCGTGATCTCCTTGCCGGTGATGTCGGCATGGAAGGCGATGCGCGGACGGCTATGCGCGCCCTCGCGGGTAAAGTCGAGGCTGCCGTCAGCCCTGCGCTCAAATTCCACGCCCATGGCCAGCAGGTCGTTGATGACCGAGCGGCTCGAGCGAATCATGATGTCGACGCTCTCGCGGCGGTTCTCGTAGTGGCCGGCGTGCATGGTGTCCTCAAAGAAGGCATCGTAGTCCGAGCCTTCGGGCAGCACGCAGATGCCGCCCTGCGCGAGCATCGAATCGCACTCATCGACCGCGCCCTTGGAGAGCATGATCACGCGCGTGCTCGTCGGCAGATTGAGGGCCGCGTACAGACCCGCTACGCCGCAGCCGGCAATGACGACGTCGCACTCCATATCGGGGTATTGCTTGGTTTCCACAGGAATCCTCTCCCTTGAATGTGGCATAAGGGACCGTCCCTCATGCAACATTGTTCTAGCGTGCTGCGTACTCGAGCATACGGTCGAGCGTGAGCTTGGCCTGGTCGGCAGCCTCGTCCGACACGCCGATCTGCACCTCGCCCTCGCCCGTCTCCAGGCAGCGCACGAGCTTTTCGAGCGTGATGAGATCCATGTTGACGCAGGTGGGCTGCACCACGGGGAAGTAGAACTTCTTGCCGGTGCCCTGGCAGCGGCGCTCGAGCTCGTAGAGCACGCCGCGGACCGTCACGATGATGAACTCGCTCGCGTCCGACTCCTCGGCATACTTGATGATGCCGGCGGTGGAGCCGATGTAGTCGGCCTCGGCCAGAACGTCGGCCTTGCACTCGGGGTGCGCCAGCACGAGCGCGTCGGGGTGGGCCTCCGTCGCGTCGACGATCTGCTCGACGGTGATGATGTGATGGCGCGGGCAGTAGCCGTTGTTGAGGATGACGTGCTTTTGCGGCACCTGCTCGGCTACGAAGCGTCCCAGGTTTTGGTCGGGAATGAACAGAATATGCTGCTGCGGCAGCTCGGACACGATCTTAACGGCGTTGGAGCTGGTGACGCACACGTCGCTCCAGCTCTTGATCTCGACCGTGGAGTTGACGTAGCACACCACGGCCAGGTCGTCGCCGTACTCGGCGCGCGCCGCGTCGACCGTCTCGCGCTTGACCATGTGAGCCATGGGGCAGTCCGCGCCCGGCTCGGGCAGCAGCACGGTCTTAGTGGGATTGAGCAGCTTGGCGCTCTCGCCCATAAACTCCACGCCGCACAACACGATGGTCTGCTGCGGCAGGCTCTTGGCGAGCTTTGCCAGGTAGAAGCTATCGCCGACGTAATCGGCAACGGCTTGGACCTCGGGCGCCACGTAATAGTGCGCCAGGATCACCGCGTCACGTTGGGTTTTTAGTTGCTGAATGGCCTCGACGAGCTCTGCGGGCACCAGTGCCGCACGCTCCGTTGCCGTCGTTGCCGATGCCAAGCCGGCCGCGATATCGCGTGCAAGCTCCGACGCATCCATGTTCGCGCTCTGTGCCATCAAGGCCCCTCTCTTTTGGCGAATCTTGGGGCTTTAGTATGACACCTAGGTTTACAGCTGACAAGACAGCTGTAAACCTAGGTGTAAAGTTGAAATAAAGATTCAATCATGTGGCAGGTCCATATTCGAACTGGCAAGCTGAGGATAGCTGAGCTCTCGATGGCGCAGGAGGCATCTTTCGCCACCGCAATACCGCTTGGCGCGAGTTGCACGCCGTGGGGCGCAAACGGTCCGCACCCCCGCAAGCGGCGCGTACCCGATGTGGCAAAATCGAACTACTTAAGGGGGCCGAATGCTCAAGATTATTGCCTGCGACGATGATGTCGCTTTTCTAGATAGACTGCACCGGATGATCGACCGTTGGTCGACCGAGACGGGCACGGCGGTCGATGTTGCGCTCGTCACACGCGGCGAGGACCTGCTGGCCCGCCATGCCGCATCGCGCGCCGACATCATTCTGCTCGACATGATCATGCCGCTCGTCAACGGCATGGACACCGCACGCGAACTGCGCCAGGCCGACACCGCCGTGCGCCTGGTGTTCCTCACCTCGTCGCCCGAGTTCGCGCTGGAATCCTACGAGGTCCGCGCCTTCGACTATCTGCTCAAGCCCGTGACTTACGAACGCCTGGCGCGATTACTCGACGAGCTTTCGAGCATGCGCCCGGCGGCAACCGACGAGCTCGTGATCAAAACTTCCTTTGGCTACCACGCCCTGCGCCTGTCCGACATCGAATATGCCGAGGCGCGCAACAAGCACGTGGTCTTCCACCTGCGCGACGAACGCGATATCGAGGCACTCGAGTCGTTCCGCAGCGTCGAGGACCGCTTGGAGCAAAACGCGGTCTTCTTTAAATGCCACCGCAGCTACCAGGTCAACCTGCGCAATATCGATCACTTTGACCGCACGGACATCGTCATGCGCTCGGGCGCGTGCATCCCGCTTTCGCGCAGCTGCAAGCAGGGATTCCAAAACGCCTACTTTGCGGTGCGCTTTGAGGGCGGAAGACACTGATGGTCTCCTCGGTCGAAATGATCCTTTGGGCAATCCACCACGCCACGACGTTGCTCTTTGGCGTCTTTGCCTCGGCGGCGCTGTGCGGTATCGAAATCAATCGACGCCATGCACTCGAGTTGGTGGGGGTCGGAGTCGCAACCGGCGCTGCCTTTTCGATCGCCAATGCCGTCGGCGGCGAGCTTTTCGCCCGCCAGGTATATCCGCTCGTCGTGCATCTGCCGCTCGTCATCTATTTGTGCGCGCGCTACCGCCTGAGCCCGCTGCTTGCCATGCTCGGCATTACGAGTGCCTATCTGAGCTGCCAGTTCAGCAATTGGATGGGCATCGCCGCATTTGCCGCAACCGATTCTCAGATCGCGTACTATCTGGCGCGCATCGCGACCACACTCGCCGTCTTTGCCGTCCTGTTGCATTGGGCCGGCGACATCGGTCCACGCTTGGCGATTAAAAGCACCACCGAGCTGGGCATCCTTTTAATCCTGCCGCTCGTCTATTACGTCTTTGACTATGCCACCAACGTCTACACCACACTGTTCCACTCGGGCTCGGTGGTGACGGTTGAGTTTTTGGCATTTGCGCTCTGTGCCTTCTATCTTATGTTTCTTGCCGTTTACCTGCGCGAATACGAAGAAAAGGAAACCGCCGAGCGAGAGCGCTGGATGCTCGAAACCCGCGACAGCGCCGCCATCAAAGAGCTCGAGGCTTGGCGTCAATCTGGGCGCGAGCTGTCGATTCTGCGCCACGACATGCGCCACTTCCTACGCGGCCTGGCCGCTTTAATTGAGGAGGGCCACACCGACGAGGCGCTCGATCGCATCGACGAACTCTGCGAAGCCGGCGACCGCACCGCCGTACGCCGCTTCTGCGCCAACGAGACCGTAAACATCGCGCTTTCGTCATTTAACTCGGATATCAATAGAAACGGCATTACCGCCAACCTGCGCACCGCCGTACCCGAAACCATCCACGTAGGTGACGCCGACCTGTTTAGCGTGCTCTCAAATGCCTTGGAAAACGCTATCACCGCCGCAAGCGCCGCACCCCAAGGAAAGCGATTCGTCGACTTTGACCTGCGATTAGAGGACGGCCAGCTGCTGCTGTTAGTTTCCAACACGTTTGACCGCGCGCCGCGCATGGTCGACGGCATGCCCGTAGCCGGGCATGCCGGACACGGCTTTGGAACCAAGAGCATTAAGCTTGCCGTCGAACGCATGAACGGCAACTGCCAGTTCCGCATTAACGGCGATCGGTTTGAGCTGCGCGCTGTGATGTAGAAGTGCGGCGCCGATCTCGAGGCGTGCCTTGCCCGCCAGGCAATCGCTCGCCGGTGCCAATCCGCTACAGCGGAGCGACCGCCGGAGTCAGCTGCTTGATGTAGGCCCACATGCGCTGCTTAGCGGCCTTGTCGGTGAGTGCCGCCTCAAAGCCGTCGAGCGCGAGCACGCGGCGGCCCTGCACATGGGCGACCAGGCCGGGCTTGAGCATAGCGGTATCGAAGTCGTCGATTGCCACAAGCATGTCGGCATAGGTCTCGCGCATGGTATCGGCCGCGCGATCGTCCAGCAGCAGAACCGCCTCGGGGTCCAAAGCCTCAAGCGCCTCACGGAACAGCTCGCACGGCAGAGTCTCGCCCACCGCGACCGCTCCGTCACCCACGCCGGCGACGCTTGCCAGCACGCAAAAATCCTCGGGCGCGTAGCCGATGGCCCCAAGCGCCTTGCGCAACGCCGCGCCATCCGGGCCGGCGGCAAGCTCGCCACCCGAACGCTCGGCCTCGTCCAAATCGCCTTTGACCAGCACGATCGGCGAGCACGCGTTGCCCGCGATACGCACGCCACGAACCGCAAGCGATGTGAGCTCCTGCTCGGCCGCCTGGGCGATGGCTTCTTTTTTCTGGCTTTGTGACGTGGACATGCGCTCTCCAATCGTTTGCGTGCCCACCATTATATAAAAGAGCTACCCGCGAGTGGTTGCTTTGCGGGCGGCTGGGTATAAGCACGGTCGTACTGAGTTTTACGCGGCCAAGCCGCGTCGCATTATGGAGGTCACCATGGCTGACATTAATCAGATTACCCCCGAGAACTTCGATTCCATCGTTAACGACACCCTGCCCGTGCTGGTCGATTTTTGGGCACCGTGGTGCGGGCCCTGTCGATCCCTCTCGCCCATCGTTGACGAGGTTGCCGATGAGCTGGCGGGCAAGCTTGCCGTTGCCAAATGCAACGTCGACGACAACCAGGACCTGGCCATGAAGTATGGCGTCATGAGCATCCCCACGCTGATTGTGTTTAAGAACGGCGAGGAGATTGACCGCTCGGTTGGCGCTCTACCCAAGGCGAGGCTGCAGGCGCTGCTGGAGAAGCATCTGTAATACGCTTGTTACTTACTCGCCGTCTATGAGCGCTTTTGCACCGCTCGCCGGACTTCTGGATGCACTGAGTGCAACCACGGATAGTATGGTAGTCACAAACAGCCCCCAGTGAACGGGTGCGGGTCGCACAGACTCGTACCCGTTTTCTTATGCAACTGCGCGCAGAGCGGGCGTAGTAAAATCTGAACCACTGAACTGCCCCATACAAAAGGAGATTTTCCATGCATGACGTCGGAATGAACATGAGCCAGCTTGCCATGAGCGTCAAGCAGGTCGACGACACCATCGAGCTCGCTCACGAGTGGAGCCATCAGCTGCTGCATGCGACCGAGAATTTTGACATGGAGCGCATCGGCGCCAAGCTCGAGGCCGCCATGGCCGCGCTGCACGAGGCGCATGACGCG
Organism: Bulleidia sp.; assembly: GCA_963614835.1. Taxonomy (GTDB): domain Bacteria; phylum Actinomycetota; class Coriobacteriia; order Coriobacteriales; family Coriobacteriaceae; genus Collinsella. The sequence goes on from CAVEET010000187.1 coordinate 14,237, forward strand.
CTCGAGGGCTACGAGGAAGCCATCGAGGCCGACCACAACTCCGTCGGCTCCGTGAAGCTGGTGTAAGGTGGCCGAACACGAGCACAGCTGCGGGTACGAGCACGAGCATCCGCACGGGGCGGACGGTAACGCGGGCTGCCACTGTAGTGGCTCCGGCTCCGAGCTGGTCCGTTTTTCGGTTACCGCACCCGACGACCTGCTGCGCCGTTTTGACGAGCAGATCGCACGCCGCGGCGACGTGGCCAACCGATCCGAGGCCGTGCGCGACCTGATTCGCGCCTCGATCGCCAAAGAGCAGATGCGCACGCCCGATGAGCATGTTATCGGGTCGCTCACCATGATTTACGACCACCATACCGGCGACCTGACGCGCCGTCTGGACGAAGTGCAGCACGACTACACCGACGAGATCGTATCGACCATGCACGTGCATCTGGATCACCACAACTGCTTGGAAATCCTGGCACTCAAGGGTCGCGGCGAGCGCGTCTACGAACTAGCCGACCGCCTGCTGGGCCTGCGCGGCGTTAAGCACGGCGAGCTCACGTGCGCCGCCACCAAGCAGAGCCTGGGGCTGTAACGGGATTTCTCGCAGCGCACCTGCCAAATAGGGACAGGTTTGTTTTGGCAGGTTTAGAAGTTTTACCTACCAAAATAAACCTGTCCTTTTTTGGTCGGTTTTGATGAGGGGTGTCGCATGCGGCATGTGCATATTCATGTGACGGGCATTGTGCAGGGCGTTGGCATGCGACCGTTTGTGTATCGCGAGGCCATGGCGCATGGCATTTGCGGATGGGTGCTCAATGCGGGCGACGGCGTGCATATCGAGGCGCACGCCCTAAGCGAGTCGCTCGACGAATTGGTTGACGCACTTTCCGAGCATGCGCCTGCGGCGTCTCGCGTGGAGCATGTCGAGGTTGTAGACCTAGCACCCGGCAACTGGGATGCCGCCAACGAACAGGGCTTTCGCATCGTAGCATCGCAGGACCAGACCGCGCACACGACGCTCGTCTCGCCCGATATCGCCACCTGCAACGATTGCTTGCGCGAATTGTTCGATCCCGCCGACCGACGCTATCACTACCCCTTTATCAACTGCACTAACTGCGGGCCACGCTTTACCATCATCCGATCGTTGCCTTATGACCGAGCGGCCACGTCGATGGATTGTTTTCCCATGTGTCCCAGGTGTGCCGCGGAGTATGCCGACCCACTCGACCGGCGTTTTCACGCGCAGCCCGATGCCTGCTTTGATTGCGGTCCGCATATTACGTGGCGCGAAGCGAGCGTGGGCGATGAGCCGGGCGAAGCCGCCGCGTCGCTGGCCGTCGGCACCACACGCGAGGCCAGCGACGCTATCATCGAGCGCTGCGTTGAGCTGCTGGCCAGCGGTGGCATCGTCGCCATCAAGGGCCTGGGCGGATTCCATCTATCCTGTGACGCTGCCAACGAGCAGGCGGTGGCCGAGCTGCGCCGTCGCAAGCGTCGCAGCAACAAGCCGCTTGCCGTCATGGTGCGCAGTCTTGCCGATGCCGGGCGCCTGTGCTATATCGACGATGCTGAACGCGATCTGCTCGCCGGCAGTATCCGCCCCATCGTGCTGCTGCGCCGGCGGGCTGTTTGCGGGAACGACGGCGATTCTTCCGACGCCCTCGTACTCGCACCGTCCGTCGCGCGCGACCTGCCCGAGCTTGGCGTTATGCTCCCCTACACCCCGCTTCAGCATCTTCTGCTTGCAGCTGCCGCGTCGCACGGTATGCACGCGCTCGTCATGACCAGCGGCAACCTGAGCGAAGAGCCCATCGAGACCGATGACGATCTTGCCTGGGAGCGCCTCGTTGCCGCCGGCATTGCCGACGCGCTGCTCGGCAACGATCGAGCGATTCTCTCGCGCTATGACGATTCCGTGGTGCGCGTGGTCGACGGCGCCGTTATGCCCGTTCGCCGCGCTCGCGGATATGCACCCCAGCCGCTGCCGTTGCCGGCGCTCGACCGCGCTCCGTCCTGCGTGCTCGCCTGCGGGCCGCAACAAAAGGCCACGATTGCGCTCACGCGTGAAGGGACGAACGGCGAGGCAACCTGTTTTGTGTCGCAGCATATCGGCGATGTTGAAAACGGCGGGACCTTCGATGCCTGGAACGCTGCGCGCACGCGCTTGGAAGATCTCTTTGATTTGGCGCCCGCCGCCTTGGCTTGCGATGTACACCCCAGTTATCTATCGGGCCAGTGGGCGCGCGAGCAGGCGCGAAAATGCAATCTGCCGCTCGTCGAGGTGCAGCACCATCATGCGCATATCGCGAGCGTAATGGCCGAGGCCATCGCCGCGGGCCAGCTTACAACCGACGCGCGCGTCCTTGGCATCGCCTTTGACGGCACCGGCGCCGGCACCGATGGGACCATTTGGGGCGGCGAGTTTCTTGTTGCCAGCCTTGGCGGCTTTGAGCGCGCCGCGCATTTGCGCACCTGGGCGCTCCCCGGTGGGGCGGCCTCCGTGCGCGACGCCCGCCGCAACGCCTTCGCCCTGCTCAGTGAGCTCGGCCTGCTCGAGCACCCAGGTACCGCTCGGCTTTTGGACAGCCTCGGCGAGCAAACGCGCAGCGTGACAGCCACCATGATCGAGCGCGGCATCAACAGCCCGCGCACCAGCAGCATGGGGCGTCTCTTTGATGCCGCGGCAGCAATTCTGGGCATCTGCGACAAGGCAACCTACGAGGGCGAACCCGCCATAGAACTCGAAGCCGCCGCCTGGCGCGCGCTCGACAACGAAATCGCCCATTTTCCCGACGACAACGCCGGCTATTTCGCATCTGGCCCATCGTGGCTGGACGGCCCCTATGTTCTGGACCAGAAAGCACTCTTTGAGGCACTTTTGGGAGGAATTGAAGCCGGAGCGCCCGCCGACAGGCTCGCACTCGACTTCCATGTCGCCGTCGCGCGCTCCTCGGCGCGCATCGCCAGCGATATCTGCGTGCACGAGGGCATCGACACCGTCGCGCTCTCGGGCGGCGTGTTCATGAACCGACTTCTGCTTCAGCTTCTCACCCGCGAGCTCAAAAGCACAGGCTTTACTGTCCTTGTCCCCCACACCGTACCCGTCAATGACGGCTGCATCGCCTACGGTCAGACGGCGGTCGCGCGCGCTCGTCTTGCGCAGATTGCGTCGCAGTAGCTCGCCCTCGCACGCCGCCGCGCCCAGTCGTCTCACAGGCGTAACGCGTTTGCCCGCGAACCCCGCGAGCGCTACCATCAACTGATGGATTATTGAGCGCTCATCCAGCGCAAAGCGTATACAAGGGGAACAATATGTGCCTTGCCGTTCCCGGTAAAGTAGTCAAACGCGACGACGGCCTCAAGGCCACCGTCGACATGATGGGCATCGAGCGCCCCGTGTCGCTGCGACTCGTGCCGACGGCGCAGGTTGGCGACTATATTCTCGTACACGCCGGCTTTGGCATCCAGATTGTCGACGAGCAGGAAGCACAGGAAACGCTCGAGCTTGTTAATGCCATGTCCGAGCTGGTCGAAGAAGACCAGCTGGCCACCAACCCGGCGGAGGCTTACTAGTGGCGCCCGAGCAGCCGGCTCGCTCCGGTATCGATTTCTCGGCATTCCGCGATCCCAAGCTGGCTCGCGAGCTCATCGAGCGCATTCATGAGCTTGTCGGCGACCGCACCATCAACCTTATGGAAGTCTGCGGCACGCATACCGTGAGCATCGGGCGCTATGGCTTTCGCTCCATTATGCCGGCAGGGCTCAAGCTGCTGAGCGGCCCGGGCTGCCCCGTCTGCGTCACCGCCAACCGCGACATCGACCACGCAATCGCGCTCGCCAACATAGACGGCGCCATCATCACCACCTTTGGCGACATGATGCGCGTGCCCGGATCATCCACCTCGCTCGCTGCGCAAAAGGCGGCGGGGCGCGATATTCGCATTGTGTACTCCCCGCTCGACGCGCTCGACATTGCCGAGCAAAACCCTGATCGCCCGGTCATTTTTATGGGCGTGGGCTTTGAGACTACGACGCCCACCATCGCCGCCGCCATCTTGGAGGCCGAGGCGCGCGGGCTTTTGAACTTCTCGGTCTATTGCGCCCACAAGACCACGCCGCCGGCGTTGCGCGCCATCGCCAACGACCCCGAGACCGCCATCGACGGCTTTATCCTGCCGGGCCACGTCGCCACCATCACGGGCTTGGCCCCCTTTGGCTTTTTGGTCGACGAATTCAATACCCCGGGCGCGGTCACGGGATTTGAGCCCGTCGATATCCTGCAGGGCATCTGCATGCTGGTCCAGATGGTTGTCGAGGACAGGCCGGCGATTGACAACGCCTACCGTCGCGGCGTCAATGCCGACGGCAATCCCGTAGCGCGCCAGCTGGTCGAGCAGGTATTTGAGCCGTGCGATACCACATGGCGCGGGCTGGGGCCGATTGCCAACTCGGGCCTTTCCATCCGCCCCGAGTTCTCGCGCTTTGATGCCCGCGCTCGCTTTGACGTGCCCGTTGAGGCGACGGTCGAGCCGCGCGGGTGCCGCTGCGGCGACGTGCTGCGCGGGGCCATTACGCCGAGCAGCTGCCCTCTTTTCGGTCACGCTTGTACACCCGAGCATCCCGTCGGTCCCTGCATGGTGAGCTCCGAGGGCAGCTGCGCAGCATATTTCCGCTACCGAAGCTAGCCCAGACGCACCCGCACACCGGCACCACCCACGATTGGAGTTTTGGATATGTCCCATAGCATCACCGATAGCACCGTCCTGTTGGGCCACGGCTCTGGCGGACAGATGATGAAGCGCATCATCGATGAGGTCTTTTTGGATGCCTTTGGGTCGCCCGAACTGCTCGAGGGCAACGATGCCGGCGTCGCCGCGCTGCCCGCGAGCGGGCGCATCGCCATGTCAACCGACAGCTTTGTAGTCTCGCCGCAGTTCTTCCCCGGTGGCAACATCGGCCGCCTCGCCGTGTGCGGAACCGTCAACGACGTCGCGACCTCGGGCGCCAACGTGCGCTACCTATCGTGCGGCTTTATCCTCGAAGAGGGCTATCCCATGGATAAGCTCCGTCAGATTGTGCAGACGATGGCCGAAACGGCGCGTGAGGCGGGCGTGTCCATAATCACGGGCGACACCAAGGTGGTCGAGCGCGGCGGGGCCGACGGCGTCTACATCAATACCGCCGGCGTGGGCGAGGTTCCCACGGGCGTGGCGCTCAGCGGTGCCAACTGCCAGCCCGGCGATGTCATTCTGGTATCGGGTACGCTGGGCGACCACGGTATCGCCATCATGAGCCAACGCGAGGGCCTGGCGTTTTCGAGCACGATCGAAAGCGATGCCGCGCCGCTCAACCACCTGATTGCCGACGTTTTGGCCGCAGCGCCCGGCACGCGTTGCTTTCGCGACCCCACGCGCGGTGGCCTGGCGTCCACACTCAACGAGTTTGCCCAGGCCAGCGGTGTTGCCATGGAGGTCGACGAAGATGCCGTGCCCGTGCGTCCCGACGTGCAGGCCGCCTGCGAAATGCTCGGCTACGATGTGCTGCAGGTGGCAAACGAGGGCAAGATGGTTGCCGTCGTGCCGGCCGAGCAAGCCGATGCCGCGCTGAGCGCCATGCGCGCCGCCCGCTACGGCGAGAATGCCGCGATTATCGGCCGCGTGCTGCCACTTGGATCGGACGCTCGACCCGCCGTGCGCGTACGTACCGGCTGGGGCTCGACCCGCATCCTCGACATGCTCGTGGGAGAGCAGCTGCCGAGAATTTGCTAACGACAAAGGCTCAGGGCTATTAAAGATATTCAGATTCCAAACATGCCCGGCACGCATGCCCAGTATTATGGGGTGCGTTTTACAACTCAAGCGGCAGGAGCACCCATGGCAGCGGATTATTCCCATGTGATTTTTGATCTGGACGGCACCATCCTCAACACGCTCGAGGACCTGGCAGCCGCCGGCAACCATACCTGCGAGATGCACGGCTGGCCCACGTTTGCCGTTAACGAGTACCGCTACAAGGTGGGAAACGGCATGCTCAAGCTGGTCGAACGCTTTATGCCTGCCGAGTATGCGGGCGACGGTCGCATGTTTGAGCAGACGCTTGCCGAGTTTAGGGCTTATTACGGCGAGCACAAGGAGGACCACACCGCTCCCTATGCCGGCACGACCGAGATGCTCGACCGCCTGCACGCGGCGGGCGTGCAGCTTGCCGTGCTCACCAACAAGGACCACGTCTCGGCGGCTCCGCTTATCGAGAAGTATTTTGGTTCCGAGCGCTTTGCGCTGGTGCAGGGCCGCGTCGATGCGTTTCCCCCCAAGCCCGAAGCGCCCGTCACACTGCATGTGATGGAAGAGCTAGGCGCCGATCCGTCGACCACGCTCTACGTGGGCGATTCCAATGTCGATATCCTGACCGGTCACAACGCCGGCCTTAAGAGTGCAGGCGTCAGCTGGGGCTTCCGCGGCCGCGCAGAGCTGGAAGCCGCCGGCGCCGACTACGTGGTGGACACCCAGGACGAGCTCGCAGCGCTGATCCTGGGCGAGTAACGAGCGACACTGCCTAACGCAGCTGCGACAATTCCTCCGCGCGGAAAGCGCATCCCGTTTTGGAGCTCCGAAATGGGATGCGCTTTCCGTTTGAGGCACATCAGGGAAACCGCATCCCGTTTCAGAGCAATATTCCGGGTCGCACTTTCCGCAACCCACCCCATCCGGAAAATGCGACCCACTATTCGGCCAAAAACCGGGTCGCGGTTTCCCAAGCACTCGATGCAACGCTGGCACAAGGAGTGTCCCCAACTGCCGGCAGAAAAGGAACGTCCCCAAGTGCCGCCCCAATGACCACCATGGCAACGCCGCAGGTAGAAAACGGACAGCGAAAACGCCCCTAAGCGAGCAAGGTGACGTGAAATGAAAGGGCGCTGACCTTCTGGTCGCGCCCTTGAAATTGAACGTCAGATTGCCGCTTAGGGGCGTTTGCAGCGTCGAGCAGTTACGGCGTTTGGTAAAACGCCGTAACGAACTACCGCGCAACGAACTAGCTCAGCATTGCATCCATCATCTCGGAGTTGACGGAGTCGTCGGCAGACCACTCGCCGTCGTCGTTGCAGGTGTACTTGAAGATAACCGTGGTCTTCCTGGGCTCGGTGGCCTTGGTCACATCGACCATAACCTGACCGGCCATCTTGTACAGCTCGTCATCGGAAGGAACCGTATCAAGCGCGGCAACCTTCTCCTGATACTGGGTGGAGAAGTCCTCGACGATCTTGTTCATGGACTTGCAGGTGATGGAGACCTCGGCAGTCGCGACGCCCTTGTCCTCGTCGACCGTCACGTCGCCAATCTTGTAATCAAAGCCCTCGAGATAGGTCTTGGCGTACTCCTTGGGATCGATACCCAGCTGCTCGAACTCGTCGCCCGAAGCCTCCTCCAGACCAGAGAGGAAGTCGTCGCCACCGTTCTTGACCTCGTCAAACTGCGTCGTAAGATCCTCGGTGATGAGCTCCTCAACCGAAGGACCTCCACAGCCGGAAAGTACGACCACGCATGCAACCAAGACGGCCATGAGGGGCGCAAGCAGCAGCTTCTTTTTCATGTTGTTCCTCCCAATGAGCGGCACCGCGCTTCCCGGACGCAGCACACGTTGTAATAAGTAAGCCCATACTATCCACTTATGGACACCCTCGGCAACGCGAAGGCGCGGTCGGTTCGTTTTAGCGTCCGAACGGTTTGCAAGCCCGCCCAACGCGCAATAAAACGCTTCCCCACGGTGCAATAAAAAAGGTGGCCGGAAAACCCGACCACCCTTGCACATCCTTTGAACGCCGCAGTTTACTTGCGAACGACCTTAACGATGGCGTCACCGGCGGCGACGGCGGACTCTGCCTCAACGGTGAGCTCGACGTCGGCAAACTCGGCGGTGTTGGACACGGCCACCACGACGCAGTCCTTGTAACCGGCAGCGGCGATCTTGGCGCGGTCGATCTTGAGTATGGGCTGGCCGGCCTTCACAACGTCGTCGGCCTTGACGAAGCCCTCGAAGCCGTCGCCGTTCATGTTGACGGTATCGACGCCAACGTGCACCAGAACCTCGATGCCGCTATCGGACTGCAGACCCACGGCGTGACCCATGGTGACGGTCACCTTACCGTCGCAGGGAGCGTAGACCAGATCGTCCTCGGGCCACACGGCACAGCCCTTGCCCAGAACCTCGCCACCAAAGACGGGATCGGGCACGTCGGCCATCTTGATGACCTTGCCCTTGACGGGCGAGCACAGCACGTCGGCGCCAGCAGAAGCAGAGATGGAGGCCGGAGCAGCGGCAGCCGCGGGCTCAGCCTTCTTCTTGAACATGTCAAACAGACCCATACGTTTTCTCCTCTTGATTAAGCGCAACGTTGTGCGCATGCCTACGGTAATTATAGTGCCAAATGGTTCAAATGCTAAGGTGGGGACTCGAATCGCGAGCCCTTCCCGGTAGTGCTCGTGGGACGAGCATCTCCTTTGCATCGCAGGTCGATAAGCCGAGTATCGCCTGCGCACGGGACGGGCAGAAGCGGGCGCACCAAACCCGATACTTCTTTTCGCTCTCGAGTCCTGCCGCCGCCCCGTCCCTGACACTTCCTGATACCGACCGAAACGTACCAAAATAAACCTGTCCCTTTTTGGTAGGTTTGGCGAGTGTGGATTTTCGGACGCTTAACTAACGAGCGTGGATAATCTCCCACTTTGAGGCCGTCACCGAGCCAAAAACGGGAGATTATCCACGCTCATTCCTGACTAGTCATTTAAGAACGTCCATTACAGTCGAAATTGTCAGCCCGGGACCGTCTCGGGCTACGATTGAGGCGCGCCCAGAACGGGCCGCCGACCGGGCGCCCGCGCACGGCCGAACGTCCCTGCCCCCGAGAGGGCCCGTTGGGTGCTGCCGGCGCGGGACGCGCCGCCCCCGACGGCTGATAGGAAAGTGCCGGGCAGGCGCCGCGGCTGGTAATGTGAGTGCCGAGGGGGAGGCCATCCGGTCGAACGACTACCGGAAGGATACCACCGTGAAAGCGCCATCCACCAGACCCGCGGCCGTGCTCGGCCTGGACGTCGGCAAGTCATCGCACTGGGCCTGCCTGATCGACCGCGACGGGGAGGTGCTGGCCAGCGCCCCCGTCCGCAACAGGGAGACCGAGCTCGACGCGCTGTTCGCCTCCGCGCCCGCCGGCACGCTCGTCGTCGTCGACCAGTTCCGCAACATAGGGTCCCTCGCCGTGAGGCGGGCCCGCGCCGCGGGGCTCGGGGTCGCCCACCTGCCCGGGCTCGCCGCCAGCCGCGCCGCGGGCCTGTTCGCCGGCGAGGCCAAGACCGATGAGCGCGACGCCGCGGTGATCGCGCGGACCGCCCTGGGCGTGCCGGACTCCCTGTCGGGGGTCCCGGGCCGCGGCGAGGCCCTCGAGGCCGCCCGCGCCCTCTCGTCGCAGCGCGACCACGTCGTCGCCTGCGCGACCAGGGACAAGAACCGCCTGCGCGCGGTGCTGCTCGAGTCCTGCCCGGCCCTCGAGGCCGCGGTCGACCTGTCGGACCGGCGGTGGCTGGAGCTGCTCGCCGGGTTCGGCGGGGCGTGGGGGATCGCCCGCTCCGGGGCCGAGGGCCCGCGGGCCGAGGCCGCCGGGGAGGCCGCGGCCGCCTCCACCGCGCCCCCGCCGGCGCTCGTCGAGGCCGAGAACAGGCAGGTCAGGTTCCTGGCCGCCCGGATATCGGAGGCCCTCGACGAGGCCGGGGCCCTCGAGGCCGAGACGGCGGCGCTGCTCGAGGGCGACGAGACCTACGCGTGCCTGCTCACCGTGCCCGGCATCGGCCCGAGGACCGCGGCGCAGCTCGCGGTGTCGGTCGACATCGGGAGGTTCCCGGACCACGACCACCTGGCCTCGTACTGCGGCATAGCCCCGAGGGTGAGGAGCTCCGGCACGTCGGTGAGGTCGGTCAGGGCGTCCAGGCGCGGCGACGCGAGGCTCAAGTCCCTGCTGATCTTCTCGTGCAACAGCCTGGTGAGGCCCTCGGGGCGCTACGGCGAGTACTACCGGGCCTGCAGGGCGCGGGGCATGGGGCACGGGCGGGCGCTCAAGGCCGTCGCGAGGAAGCGGCTCAGGGCGATATACGCCGTGATGCGCGACCGGGTGCCCTACCGGGAGTAGCCCCGACGGTTGACAAAACTATAGGAACACCCAATGACTACTCTAAGAACGTCCCCAATGACTACTCCGGCATCGCCGATGTTTCGGCAACGACAGCGAGCGAGCCGCATTCGGAGCAAGACGACGCCGCAGGTAGAGAACGGACAGCGAGCGGGTCGCATTTGAGACAAGGTGACGTGAAATGAAAGGGCGCTGACCTTCTGGTCGCGCCCTTGAAGTTGAACGTCAGATTGTCCAAATGCGGCCCGCACAGCGTCGACCGGTCCGCCGTTCGGCAGAACGGCGGAACCTACTTGACTCCGTACTGCTCGTAGTAGGCGTCGATGGCGGTCTTGAGCTCGTCGTCGATGACGACCTTGCCGTCGATCTCGTGGTTGTAGAGGGTCTCGACGACCTCGGCCATAGAAACGATGCTCGCGACGGGGAAACCGTACTTTGCCTCGATCTCCTTCTGCGCGGTGGTCACGCCACCCTTGCCGACCTCCATGCGGTTGAGGGACACGATCAGGCCCTTAATCTCGACATCGGCAGCAGCCTTAACCTTGGGATAGGTCTCGTCGATGGACTTGCCGCTGGTGGTGACGTCCTCGACCATGACCACACGGTCGCCGTCCTTGGGCTCATAACCCAGCAGGTTGCCCTTGTCGGCGCCGTGGTCCTTGGCCTCCTTGCGGTCGCAGCAGTACTTGACCTCCTTGCCGTACAGCTCGTGGTAGGCAATTGCGGTCACGACGGCCAGCGGAATGCCCTTGTAGGCCGGTCCAAACAGCACATCAAAGTCGTCGCCGAAGTTATCGTGGATGGCTTGGGCGTAATACTCGCCCAGCTTCTTGAGCTGATAGCCCGTCACGTAAGCGCCGGCGTTCATAAAGAACGGGGACTGACGGCCGCTCTTGAGCGTAAAGCTGCCGAACTTAAGAACGTCGGACTCGACCATGAACTTGATGAACTCTTGCTTGTAAGCCTCCATGCGGGCTCCTCTCGTAATCGCGTACGTGCTCTTCAGTTTAGCGCAGGCGAGGCGTCGATGTGGGCGCGCTTTGGGGCCACGGCATTCTGTAAAGGCTTTGTCAGGGGGAATGGTTTTCCGAACAATGGGGTTGACATGTCAAACCCCCTCATCAAGAATACGGGCGGATTAAAAAGGGGTACGAGATACCCAAAGCGCGCTGCGCTCAGCCTTTAGGAGGTGTGCCATGGAAGGCAGTCCTAGTCGAAAAACCTGCATGTCGCCCTCGGCACGCCGCGAGGACTCCGCACACGCATAAACGCCACCGGCAGATCGCCAAAACCACCGCAAAGGCGCGCTGCACCCTTTGTGGGCTCAAGAGCTTGACGTGAGCGACATCTAGGTTTTTGAAGCAAATACGACACGTACGCTAACTCCCCTCAACAAGGAGGACCCTATGCTGATGCTCAAAACCGTCACGGTACTCGAAGCCATCTCCAAGCGCCGCCGCACGGCGCGCCCTGCCGCTCATACCGGCCTGTCCAAGAACACCATATTCGCCGCCACCCATAGTGCCGAGGACGCCCTCGTACTGCTTGACGCCACGGCAAACGGCCTCACCGTCGAGCAGGCAACTGAGCGCCTGAACGCCGTCGGCCCCAACACCATCGAGGCAACGACCAAAACGCTCGCCCGCCGCATCGCCGACGCGTTCATCGATCCCTTCGCCGGCATCCTCGCCGCGCTCGCACTGGTCTCGCTCTACATCGACGTGCTCGCCGCACCCGAGCCGCAGCGCGACCCCTCCACGGTCATCGTCATCGGCATCATGCTGCTGGTATCGGGCGGCATGAAGTTTATCCAGGAAGCCCGCAGCGGCAATGCGGCCGAGGCCCTCAAGGACCTGGTCTCCAACACTTGCACCGCCCTGCGCGACGGCGAGCGCATCGAGATCCCCTTCGACGAGCTCGTCCCCGGCGATGTAATCCGCCTCTCTGCCGGCGATATGGTGCCGGCAGATGCCCGCATCATCACCGCGCGCGACCTGTTTGTGATCGAGTCCGCACTCACCGGCGAGAGCGAGGCCGTCGAGAAGACCACCGCCGTCACCGTCGTCGAGGGCGCCGACGGCTCCGCACTGCCACTCTCTGCCTGCAAGAACATCGTCTTTACCGGCACCTCCGTGCAAAACGGCGCCGCCATGGCGCTTGTCGTTGCCACCGGCTCGGACACCTACCTGGGCGGCATCGCCAAGACGCTCAACGGGCGCGGCGAAAAGAGCGCGTTTGACCGCGGCGTCTCGAGCGTCTCCATGTTGCTCGTACGCCTCATGCTCGTTATGGCGCCGGCCGTCTTTGCCATCAACGCCGCCACCAAGGGCAACGTCATCGACGCGCTGCTGTTCGCCACGAGCGTGGCCGTGGGCATCACGCCGCAAATGCTTCCCGTCATCGTGACCACGAGCCTATCGCAGGGCGCCAAGGACCTCGCCCGTCGCCAGGTTATCGTCAAGGAGCTGCCGGCGATTCAAAACCTCGGCGCGATGGACGTCCTGTGCTGCGACAAGACCGGCACCCTCACCGAAGACCGCATCGTGCTCGAGCGCTACCTCAACACCGATGGCAACGAGGACGCGCGCGTGCTGCGCCATGCGTTTTTGAACAGCTTCTTCCAGACCGGCCTCAAAAACCTTATCGACCTGGCCGTAATCGACCGTGCCGATGTGACGCCCTCGACCGTCGTGCCCGATTCTATGCTGGGCCAGAGTCTGCGCGCCCGCTATACCAAGGTCGACGAGGTTCCCTTCGATTTCTCGCGCCGTCGCCTGAGCGTAGTTGTCGCCGACGCCCAAGGCAAAACCCAGATGGTTACCAAGGGCGCTGCCGAGGAAATGCTCGAGATCTGCTCCTTTATCGAGATCGATGGCATCGCTCAGCCGCTCACCGACGAGAAGCTCGCCCAGATTCGCAAGCAGATCGCCGGACTTAACGCCGAGGGCCTACGCGTAATTGCCGTGGCGCAGAAGACCAATCCGCGCTGCGTGGGCGAGTTTGGCATCGCCGACGAGTGCGACATGGTGCTGATGGGCTTTTTGGCCTTCCTCGATCCGCCCAAAGCAAGTGCCGCGGGCGCCGTCGCCACCCTCGAGGCCAAGGGCGTGGCGGTCAAGGTCCTAACCGGCGACAACGACCGCGTCGCCGCCACCGTCTGCGAGCAGATTGGTATCGATGCGAGCAACGTCTTGCTCGGCTCCGAGATCGATGCGCTCGATGACGCCGAACTTGCCAAGCGCGCCGAGAAAACCCACCTCTTCGCCAAGCTCTCGCCGCTGCAGAAGGCGCGCCTGGTACGTGTCATGCGCGAGATGCTCGGCCACACCGTGGGCTTTATGGGCGACGGCATCAACGACGCCGCCGCCATGCGTGCGAGCGATTGCGGCATCTCGGTCGATTCGGCCGTCGATATTGCCAAGGAATCCGCCGATATCATCTTGCTTCAGAAGGACCTGGGCGTGCTCGAGCGCGGCATCATCGAAGGCCGCCGCACTTACGGCAACCTGCTCAAGTACCTCAAGACCACGGTGAGCTCCAACTTTGGCAATGTGCTGTCCGTGACCGTCGCGAGCCTGTTCTTGCCGTTTTTGCCCATGAGCGCCCTGCAGCTGGTACTGCTGTCGCTGGTCTACGAGATCGTGTGCATCGCACTGCCGTGGGACACCGTCGATGACGCCTGGACTGCCCGCCCGCGTGCCTGGGACGCCGCGTCCATCAAGGGCTTTATGCTCGAGCTGGGCCCCGTGAGCTCGCTGTTTGACATCGTGACCTTCGCCGCGCTCTTCTTTGTCGTGTGCCCCGCCGCCGTGGACGCAAGCTGGTCCGAGCTTGCCACCGCGGGCGACGTCGCGGGTATGGCGACCTTTGCTGCGCTCTTCCAGAGCGGCTGGTTTGTCGAGTCCATGTGGTCGCAGACACTCGTGGTCCACATGTTGCGCTCCCCGCATCTGCCGAGCCCGCGCGACCACGCCGCGCCCGCATTGTGCGTTCTTACCGTGCTGGGCCTGGCGCTCGTCACCTGGCTGCCGGCAAGCCCCATCGCCGATGCGCTCGGCCTCATGCCGCTGCCCACGAGCTTTTTTGGGCTGCTCATTGGCATCGTTACCGCCTATATCGCGCTCACCCAGCTGGCGAAGCGCCGCTACATTGCCCGCCACGGCGAGCTGCTGTAGCAAGTAGACGGAAAACACCCTGCCAGCTGCCGTTGCCACTACCACAGCTGCCAACGCCGCTGCCGTTGCCTCTGCCGCCACCGCAGTCTATCCCCCCAGCAGTTGCGGTGAAATAGTTCCTGTTTAAAGCCCCGTGACTTTAATTTAGGGACTATTCCACCGCAACTTATTGGGAGATTAGCTAGTCCTTGGGCGTCCAGGACCAGAAGAAGTTGATGAGGGCCACGCGCGAGGCGGTACCGGCCTTTTTGTTGATCGAGGAAATGTGGCGATAGAGCGTGGAGCGCGAAAGAAAGAGCGTTGTGGCGATGTCCTGAACGCTCTGGTCCGAAACGACCAAGACCTCAAGAATATCGCGCTCGCGCTCTGTAAGCCCAAAGGTGGCGACGAAGGCATCAAGGCGTTCATCGGACGTGAGCTCCGCTGCCTCCACGGGCTCGGGGTCGGAGCATGTGGGCGCAAGATCCCCACCAAGATCGTCGGTGGCAAGCGTCAGTCCGTCCCGCATCGCGGCATCATCGGCTCGTTGCCCCAACTGCCCCAGCAGCGTAATCGCAATACCCACAAACATCACGAGCGCCGCGCCGACTGCAGCCAGCACGTTTTGACTCAAAATAATCGCCACTGCCGGCGCCGTCACGAGCATCGAGCACACGTTGTTGACGACGCGGCCCATGCACGGCCAAAAATATGACCAGCGCGCATAGAGCGAGATGGCGGCGAATTTTGTGGTAAAGAACACCACAAAGAAGCCCGAGCCCAGATAAAAGATGATCGTGGCAGCAAGCTCGTTGCCGCCATTGCCCTCGACGATGAGCACAAAAAACGAAAGCGTAGACAACATGGCGGCGCATGTCATGCCGATATTCATATACGAACGGCCGCGCAGGTCAAATAGGACGCCGGCGGCCAACGAGCTCACGACAAGCAGCAGGCGCGGCCAGTCACCCAAATCAACGGCTCCGGTAGCATGCAGGGTCGTGAGGCCCGCGTTGAGAGCGGCGAATACGCCGGAAAGATACGCTGTCGCCACGGTCAAGCGAGCTGCAGTGCGGCGGAATGCCGCCTTTGCCTCGGGATCGTCATGCCACTTGGCGCCATATTCCAGAGCATCTACCGAAAGCCCGGCAACACTGGGTTCAAAGCTGGGATCGGACTCGTCGCGCAGCTTGGCGCGTCGGGCACCGTGGAGCGACGCCACCTGCGCGATCGCGCAGACGACCAGAACAGCCTGCTGAGGAATGCCGGCAGGCATCACCATGTGGTTGAGCACCTGCACCAGAACGCCCATGGCGTAGGAAAGTGCAGCCGCACGCGCCAAGCAGGGCGTCCGTGCAAAGCGCCGCGCAAAGTTTGCATGGGTAGTCGATCCGCAGTAGCCCAGCGCGCAGCACGCCACCAAACCGCCGGCAATTATCACCTCAACCTGAACCGCCATAATCAACAGCAGCAATGCCGCCACCAGCAAAACGCCCGTAACGTCACTCGTTGCTTCAATGGCATGGGGACGACGATAGTACAGAATAGGACGCACAAAAAAGCCAATCACGCTCGCGCCGATAACAAGGCTCTCATAAATAACAACCTCGTCCGGAGACACGAACTCGGCCATGCGCACGTCAAAGAGATACTCGCACGCCAAAAACGTGAAGAAGAACAGCGCCAGGCATATAATCTCCCGAATGCCCCGACGCAAATATGCGGTTGTGTCTCCCATGTCCCCCATGGTTAACCCCCAGCCGCTCAATTGCCTGGAAATCTATTTTAATAAAGAACCAGTCTCAATATCGAAGCCAGGCTTGAAATGCTGCAAATTTGACCCCAGCCGTTCACGTCACACCGCGGTTTTGAGCCTCATGGACCAGAAGGGACACGCGCGGCCTCTAGCTCGGCAAGGAGTGTCTCCAACTGCCACTCATTGAAGTACGTCCCCAATGAGTGCCCAATGACTACCCGCAGCAAGGAGTGTCCCTATGTGTCGGATGAAAAATGGGCCATGTGTCCCAGTTGTGGAGACTCCTTGAGCCGTCTGGGTATCGCGAAGGATCGCGCACTCCCCCATCATCAAAAGTGACACACGCTACCAGTTGATGGGAGGCAGCCATGGGCTTCTTTGACAAGATGTTCGAGAAGAAAGAGTGCGCGATTTGCGGTACCGAGCTGGGACTTCTAGGTAAGACAAAAATCAATGAAGGCTACCTGTGCAAAGAGTGCGCCGGCAAGCTCTCCCCCTACTTTCACGGCTATCGCTCCAGCACCGCGGACGACATCCGTGAGCAACTCGCCTACCGCGAGGCCAACGCCGAACGCCTGTCTTCGTTCAACCCCACGCGCACGCTTTCTGCCGGGCGCACCAATATTATGCTCGATGAGGACGCGGGCCTGCTGATCATCACTTCGCAGAGCCGCTGGCGCGACGCCAATCCCGACATCATCGAGTTCTCGCAGGTACTCGGCTGCGATATGGATATCGACGAGCATCGCACCGAGATCTATCGCGAGACCAAGGACGGCGAGCGCGAGAGCTACAACCCGCCGCGCTACGACCTGGATTACGACTTTAATCTGACCATCCACGTCAACACGCCGTACTTTACCGAGATCAACCTGCGCGTGAACGACTCCACCATCGATCAGCGCGGCTCCATCGAATACCGCGAGGCCAAGCGCCAGGCAACCGAGGTCCGCGACGCGCTGGTGCAGCTGCGCCAGGAGACGCGCGACAGCGTCGTGGCCGCCAAGGCCCCCAAGACCGCGGTGACCTGCCCCTTCTGCGGAGCCACCACCATTCCCGATGCCAGTGGGCGCTGCGAATACTGCGGCGGCGCCATCGGCGCATAGCCTCCGGCAGCGAAAGGACCGATCATGGCCTTCGAGAGCGTTAACTATCAGTGCCCTGCCTGCGGTGGCCCCTTGCATTTTGCCAGCGCCGAGCAAAAGCTCGTCTGCGACTACTGTGACTCGCGCTTTGAAGTCGAAGAAGTCGAGGCCCTCTATCGCGAGCGCCAGGACAAGGCAGATGCCAAAGCCGATGCCGCAGCCGCGGCCCCCAAGCCTGCTGTCGACGATGCCGTGCAGGAGCTGGCCCAAAACGCCGGCTACATCTGCTCGTCGTGCGGCGCCGAGCTCGTGTCCGACGGCACCGTCGCCGTCACCACCTGCCCGTACTGCGGTAACTCCGCCGTGGCGCCCGGCCAGCTCTCTGGCGACTTCTCACCCGACCTGGTGATTCCGTTTAAGCTCGGGCGCGATGACGTCACGGCCGCACTCAAGGAACACTACAAGGGCAAGATCTTGCTGCCCAAGAGCTTTGTCACCGGCAACCACATCGACGAGGTCCAAGGTGTCTACGTGCCGTTTTGGCTCTACGGCGCCCGCGTTGACGGCGAAGTGTACTTTGACGCGACCAACGAGACCGTGACCGAGGAATCCGACCGCACCGTCACGACCACCGACCACTACGATGCCTATCGCAAGGGCAATATCTCGTTTAAGCGCGTGCCCGTCGACGGATCGTCCAAGATGCCCGACGGCCACATGGACGCCATCGAGCCGTTTGACTACGACGCACTGCGTCCGTTCTCGATCGCATATATGCCCGGCTACATCGCCAACCGTTACGACAAGGACTGCGAGACCTGCAAGGCGCGCGCCGAGCGCCGTATGGAAGAAAGCACGATCTCGGCCCTGCGTGAGACCGTCGTCGACGAATACGACGATGCCACGGTCGAAAACAAGCAGCTCGACTACACCTGGGAAGACAGCGACTACGCCCTGTTCCCCGTCTGGATGCTCTCCACCTCGTGGAACGGCAAGAGCTACCTGTTTGCCATGAACGGCCAGACCGGCCGCTTGGTCGGCGAGCTCCCCTGCTCCAAGCCCAAGCTCGCCATCGCCTCGGTGCTGTTCTTTGTGATCGGATTTATCCTCTCCCAGATTCTCTTTATGGGGGAATACGCCTTCGATCCGGATTACCTCACCTTTGATATCGAGGGCATCCTCATCAACGTCATCGCGCCGCTGATCATCGCGATTATCGGAGACGTGCTACTGGTAGGCCAGCTCAAGACGGCCAACGAGGCCACCCACGCCGACGAGTACTGCGGCGAGCTCGACCTGACCGAGAAGCACGACACCTTCAGCCACACCGAGGCCACCGTTGTCATGAAAGACGACAAGGACGACTAAGCAATCCAACCAATACCACCCGGCCTTTGACGAGAAAGGAAGATTACCATGGGACTCTTGAAAGCTGGATTGGGAGCTGCCGGCGGCGTCATGGCCGACCAGTGGAAGGAATTTATCTATTGCGAATCGATGCCTGCTGACGTCTTGGCCTGCAAGGGCAGCAAACGCACCGGTGGCCGCAGCTCCAACACGCGCGGCGAGGACAACGTCATCTCCAACGGCTCGGTCATCGCCGTCAACGACGGCCAGGGCATGCTCGTGGTGCAAAACGGCAAGATCATCGAAGTCGCGCTGGAGCCCGGTGAGTTCGTCTTCGATACCGGCAGCGAGCCGAGCGTCTTTAGCGGCAACCTGGGCGACTCCATCAAGGAGACCTTCGCCAATATCGGCAGCCGCTTTACCTTTGGCGGCGACGCGGGCAAGGACCAGCGCGTCTACTTCATCAACACCAAGGAGATCATCGGCAACAAGTACGGCACCGCCTCGCCCGTGCCCTTCCGCGTGGTCGATAACAACATTGGCCTGGACGTCGACATCTCCGTGCGCTGCAACGGCGAGTATTCGTATCGCATCACCAACCCGCTGCTGTTCTACACCAACGTGTGCGGCAACGTGACCGATAGCTATACGCGCGACAAGATCGACAGCCAGCTTAAGTCCGAGCTGCTCACCGCCCTGCAGCCAGCCTTTGCCAAGATTTCGGAGATGGGCATCCGCTACAGCGCCATCCCCGGCCACACCACCGAGCTCGCCCGTGCGCTCAACGAGGTCCTCTCTGCCGACTGGCGTGACCTGCGTGGCGTCGAGATCGTGAGCTTTGGCGTCAACTCCATCGCCGCCTCGCAAGAGGACGAGCAGATGATCAAGGACCTGCAGAAAGCCGCGGTCATGCGCGATCCCACCATGGCAGCCGCCAACATCGCCAGCGCCCAGAGCGATGCGATGCGCGCAGCAGCCGCCAACCCCAACGGCGCGATGGCAGGCTTTATGGGCATGGGCATGGCAGGTGGCATGGGCGGCATGAATGCCAGCCAGCTGTTCGCCGCCGGCCAGGCACAGCAGCAGGCCGCCCCGCAGCCGGCTCCGGCGTCCGCACCCGCCCCGGCTCCCGCCGCCGCGCCTGCAGCCGGCACATGGACCTGCAGCTGCGGCGCCACCAACACCGGCAAGTTCTGCTCCGAGTGCGGCAGTCCCGCACCCGCCCCGGCACCGGCCAAGTGGTTCTGCCCCAACTGCGGTAGCGAAAACGGCGGCAAGTTCTGCAGCAACTGCGGAACGCCCAGGCCCTAGCCCCTCTATCTGGTAATTGGCGGGGGTTCCGCCACCCCCGCATTTGTTTCTATAGGTTTCGTTCGATAAAGGAGGACACCATGAAGACAACGTTCAAAAAGTCCGTACTCGCATTTCTGACATGCGTCCTGGCGCTCGCCTTTGCCCTGACGGGCTGCAGCGGCGGCGGCAAAGACCCCAAGGCCAACTTCGTCGGCAGCTGGCAGTACTCGGGTGGAACCTTGGACGGCGAAGAGCTCACCGATGAGTACATGGATATGCTCAAGGAGTGGGGCCTCAACTGTATCCTGATCCTCGACGAAGACGGCACGGGCGTCCTCGACATGTTCCTTGAGGTCGCCGACCTGAAATGGGAGGCCAAGGACGCCACCACCGTAACGATTACCGCCGAAGATGAGTCGCACGACCTGAAGCTCAAGGACGACAAGCTCGTCCTCGAGGTGGAAGGCGACAAGCTTATCTTTACGAAGTCCGACAAGGATCTGTCCGGTACGGTGAAGAAGGATCGCGAGAACGCCGAGAAGGAAGAAGAGATCGATGAGGCCGTCGAAGACGACGACGTCCAGAGCATCGAAATCTCCCCCGCCGTCACCGTCGCCGATGACGACCTGTGCACCATCACCATCACCGAGAAGTTCAAGGACGACTGGGGCGACATCGGCTTTGTCGTCAACATCACCAACAAGAGCGACAAGGACCTGACCTTCTACGCTCCTTCTGGCAAGACCAACGTCAACGGCACCATGAAGGAACCCTGGTTCTCGGCTCACCTGATGCCCGGCACCAACGCCACCGAGGAATTCACGTTCTCGAGCGGCGAGCTTGACAGCCTTGACGACCTCGTCAATACGACCATCGGCATCGACGCCTACCTGACCGATTCCTATGAGGACGTCGCCTCCTACACCGCGACCATCGCGTAGCGACACGTAACATCAGCCGCGGATTGGCGGACACATCCGCGCACTTGCCAGGCGGGGCCGCAGGAGTTGATCCTGCGGCCCCGCCGCTTTATGCCGATGCGTAACGAGCGCTAGCGCTCCATATTGGGAACGATGCTGCCCTCCGTTACTGCGCGCACGGCCAAGCGCATGATGTTGTCGTAGCCGGTCTTATTGAGAATCTCCGAGATGCGGCGTTTGATGGTGCCCTCGCTCATAAACAGCTCGGCCGCGATCTCGCGGCGGCTCTTACCCTCGCAGGCAAGGCGCAAGATCGACAGCTCGACATCGTCGAGGGCCGCCGTGCCCGAGAAGATGCTCTCGGGCGGCTTGGGAAACGTGCAGTAACCCGCCAGCGTGGAGCGCATCACGGCGAATAGCTCGTCGATACCGACGTTCTTGTACACAAAGCTGTCGACGCCCGCCTCGCGCGCCTGGTCCACAAAGGTGATTTCGGGCATACCCGTCATGATAATGACGCGGCACTCGGACAGTTGTTCTTTAATGCGCGCCGCCGCCACGATGCCGTTGGAATCATGCTCGGTGCATACGTCCATCAGTATCATGTCCGGGCGCTCCTTGAGCGCGACACCCAAGGCCTCGGAAGCATCGGCAATGGCGGAAACAACGGTCATATCGGGCTGGTCTCCAACGGAGCGTGCCAGGCTCTCGCGCAGGATGGCCTGGTCTTCGACTATAAGGACGCGGATCATGAACTTCTCCTTTGGACCGTGGCGTTGGAGGCGAGCGGGATGGACACCGTAAGCGTGAAGGGCGGGGCGGTGTGGACTTCCAGGCTGCCGCCCAGATTCTGTGCGACATGCCTCATACCTGGGATACCCGTTCCCTCGCGATACGATACGGGTGCAGGCGCGCCGTCGTTAGAAACGGTCATCCGCGCAACAGCACCGTCTTCCGACGTCTCCTGCCACAGACGCACGTGGACCCGATGCGCCTGTGCATGCTTGGTGGCATTGGTCGAGGCCTCGCGGATAATCTGCAAAAATGCGGCGGCGACACGCGCGTCCTCAGGCAGCGCACCCTCAACATCGATCTGCACACTCACCAGGCCAAAGGCATGGACGATATCTCCCAGTTGCTCTGCCGGTTCGGTGTCGCCCCCGCTGCGCAGATCGGCAGCGATTGAGCGCAGCAGCGGGTCGATCTGCTCGAGTGACTCGTCATCCAGGCGCCCCTCCTCCAGATAACGATGGAGGATGGACAGGCGCTGCCCGATCACGTCGTGCACGCGAGCGCGCATACGCAGATAGGCCGCATTGTCAGCAACTTTTTTGACTTCTTCGATCTGGGCTTGGAGCTCTTGGCCCGCAAGCTCAAGCAGGTGGTTGGCTTGCGCCAGGCGATCATGAGCATGCGCATACTCTGTTACATCCAGGCCGATAATGCGCTCGAAGAGGCGGCCCGAAACCATAACGTCATCGTGCACAAACAAGCGAATCTCGGCGGGAGAAACCTCGACCACCGCCCGCGCCTCACCAAAGCGGTCCAGATTAATCCGCACGCGGTTCTGGCTGCTTTCGGGCATTTGCATGCTGAGTTTGCGCAGGTCGTTCCATGTACCGCTCATATCGCCTAGGTCGGTGGGCATATGAAGCTCCACCAGGTTTTTTCGCATGCAGCGGTTCATGAGCAGCGGACGGCCCCTCGGGTCCAGATACAGGATGCCCACGGGAATCACGTTGATGGTTTCGATCGTCGAGAACGCGGTGATATCCTCCTGGCGGTTGCGGACATCCATCAAGAGCGCCGCAATGGAGCGGAACAGGAAAAACGCTCCCTCTGCGATAAGGACCGTGGCCCACGCCGAGCCCATGGCAAGCACCACCGGCGGTGTCACGGCGGCAACGAGCAACAGTTCGGCCAGCATGACGGGGCGACGATAGTGCACCATAAGCACCATGCCGTAGGCAAAGATCACGGCATTGAGCCACAACGCTCCGCCCATTGCCCTGGCGCAAACGTCAAGCGGCGCCACCAGATATGAGCCAGACGACGCGAACAAGATGAGCGCCGAAATAATTAGGTGAAGCACAAGGCTCGCCTCGTAGGCACAAATCACCTTACGGTTATAGGACGAGCGGCGCGATGCGATGAGCGGGACGTGGATCGTCTGCAGACACGCAGCCAGGGCAAAGACAACATCGAGCGCAACGATTTGGGGAAGAATGAGCGAAATCTGCATCGTCACTCACCCGCCCTCGGCATCAAGACGATCATGCGCAGCTGGCCGGGCTCGCCCTCAAGGCGGTATGCCACGTTGCGCCCTTGCAGAGCGCTTTCGAGCTCTTGCGCAGCGGGCGTCTGCGAAAGATCTGCATCATCGTTGGAAAAAAGCGCGGCACGCAGCTCGACACTGCATCGGTCATGATCGCCCAAGTGATACATAAGCGCCGGATGGTCGGTGGTGTAGGCAAAAAACGCAAAGTCATACACGCAGTCGTACAGGGCGCTTACCGTACTGGCGTGCATCGGGCGCCGTATGGCGATAATCGAGGCGCAATCGATATCGATGGTGCGCAGGTCGCTTGCGAGCTCGTTGGCAATGAGCTGAATGCGGTCGCGATCAAAACCGCTCTCCCCGTGCTGTGCCAACGTGAGCGACCCCTTGCGCTTGCAATAGGCGACGAGCATCTTGGCGCGCTGCAGCATGCGGTAACGCTCGTGCGAAGACGCTTCGTCGGTCAACGGCGGTAGCGAGCTCAGCAGGTCGTACATCCCTTCGAGCGCGCGGGCAAGCGCCTGGTCCACGTCTTGGACCAGCAAGGTCTCGGCCTCTTGGTCTGCCAGGTGCGTCTTAAGGTCGTAGTCGGCGGCGAGCAGCTCGTTTTGACGCTGCAGCTCCATGCGACGATGTGCCAGTTCACGGTTAAGCTCGTTGAGATCCGACACGTCTTGGGCAAGCAGGGCCGATCCGCCCAGCAGTGGAAAGGCACGGTACATCACATCGGGATCGGACGCCACGGCAAAGGCATGGGCGCGGCCGTGCGCCTGGGTCCGCAACTCCTCGCGCACGCCTACCGGCATTGGCTTTGACACTGGCGTGGCATAGACTTCCTGCAGGTCGCGCGTTAGAACTTTGAGGTCAAGCGGCAAGGTGTCGAAAATGCCGGCGATGTCGTGATATGACGGAATGACACCGCAATCGAGACAGATTTCCATCGCCGCCACGCACAAGACGCAATAGACGAGCGAGAAGTTGAGCCTCCATGCCCAGGGCACACGCAACGCATATGAGATGGCAAAGAACGCGCCGCCCAGCAGCACGAGCGCCGCCGTGCCCGAGAAACGTTGGATGCGAAAGGACGAGGACCGGCCCACCAGGATAAAAAAGGCCACAAAGTTAAAGGCCGTCCACACGAGGACGGCGAAATAACCCCAGCCGTACGTGTAATCGTTGCTCCAGGTGTCGCTTGTACGGTCAAAGTGGAAGACCTGCTGGTGAAAATCGTTGGTGAGCACAAATCCGATAAGCAGGATAGCCATAATCCACAGCGCAGCGCAGTAGCGGCGACCCAGGCGGTGTTGCTCCAGGCCCGCAAGGCGCAGACCACACAACTGGTAGAGCAGCGGAATGAGCGTCATGGGCACGTAGTACAGGTACCACAGCACGGTGGCATAGAACGGCGTGAACGACTTGTACTTGAGAATGACTTCGATCATCCACAGGGCGCAGATGGTGGCGATGGCAACAAGACGGCGGCGCAACACATAGTCCAAACAGCGCAGATAGACCGATACGCCCCAGATCGAAAATGCAATTGCGGCAACAAGCAACGGCAGAGAGCTCGAATGGACGAGCGCATCCACGACCTCTTCGGACACCTCGCTATAGGCGGGCACGGCGTTAGAAAGTTTGGGGTCGAAGGCGAACAGCGCCGGCAAGACTGCCAAAAGCATGAGGAACATCGCGGTGATGACACCGGCGATAGCAAAGACGCGGTGGCGGTACACCTGATGTGTTATGCCAACAAGGAATCGCGGCATGGCGAAGAGCCTGCCGCCCCTGGGATCCGCCACGGGTGCGGATCGGGCGGCCGCGTTGCCGATATGTCGCTCGCGGGTACCCATAGTGCTTTTAGTGTACCGACAGATGGGTCGAAAAAGCGGGCCGCATGTCCCAAAATCCGCAGACGGCAAGGCGCCCGGCAGCCTCCCCCGTCTGGCACTTCCCGATATCCGCCCGCCCCAAACCACCGCAAAGGAGACAGGCACCTTTGTGGTGGTTTGGGGCGATGCGCTAGTCCACGGTGATGTCGATATTTTTGCCGATGAGACCTACGTAGCCGCTCTCGGCAGCCTTGGGGCTGTCGGCGTGGCAGAGAACCCACTTGTCGGCCTTCCAGTAGCAGTAGCTGTCACCGGCGGTAGGCATGTCGGCCGCAGCCTCGGGGCGCGGACCATTGGTGCCAGCGGGCAGCGCCACCATCACCTGGAAGCCGCCTTCGTCGACCATGCACGGCGTGTAGTGAAGCGTGGTGTTGAAAACCTCGACAACCTTGCCGGCCGGCACGCGGAACGCCTTGACACACGCGGTGTCGAGTTTGCCGTCCTCGATCTCCCAGCGATGCGCCACGAGCAGGATAAAGTCGCGCGCGCCCAAGTTGAACTCGCTGGCACG
Organism: Bulleidia sp.; assembly: GCA_963614835.1. Taxonomy (GTDB): domain Bacteria; phylum Actinomycetota; class Coriobacteriia; order Coriobacteriales; family Coriobacteriaceae; genus Collinsella. The sequence continues at coordinate 39,638 of CAVEET010000187.1, forward strand.
GTGATACTCCAGGCAGTTGAGACGCGTGTTGTGGCCGTTGCACCAGCCGAGCTGGAAGGGACGGCCACCAAACATGAGAAAGCCAAGCTTGTCGGCATCCTTGACGTCCTCGAGCTCCGGCGCGCTTGCTACGTACTTGCTGCCCTCGGGAATGGGCGTGGCAGAGAGCGCCTCGAGCACGGGCGACGTGAGCTCGGACGAAACGTTATCCCAAACGTTGCCATAGGATTTGAACTCGGGATCGTTGACAGAGTAGATATGCATGTTCACTCCTGTTCGTAAATGTGACTATACGAACATTCTAGAACAAACATGAGCGATTTTGAACGCTCGCCCCGACCAATCAACAAAAAGGCGCCCCCGCATAAGCGAAGGCGCCCAATGCGCGCGTTTTGGACGATAAAGCCCTTATGCCTGCTGATAGTGCAGGTGCTTCTCGTCGATATCGGCCAGGTCGCGGTCGAGGTAGCGGCGCGCAAGCCAGTTGGCCATGGGAAGGTTCTGGTCCAGGTAGTTGCCGCACTCCTCGGGAGCGGCACCGGGGACATCGCCCTCAAAGTCGGCGACAAACTCGAACAGCTCACGCACGAGCGGCAGGATCTCCTCGCTCGTCACCTCGCCAAATACGACGAGGTAAAAGCCCGTGCGGCAGCCCATGGGGCCAAAGTAGACAATGCGGCCCGACCACTCGGCATGATTGCGAAGGAACGTCGCGCCCAGGTGCTCGATGGTGTGGCACTCGGCCGTGTTCATGACCGGCTCCTTGTTGGGCGTGGTCAGGCGCAGGTCAAAGGTGGTGACGGCGGCCCCGGTCGCCGGATCGCGGTCGATGCGGCTCACATACACGCCGGGCTCAAGCAACAGATGGTCAACGGAAAAGCTCGCAATGCGCTCCATGGCAGATCCTCTCGGTAGTCAATTTGGGACGGGCTCTTTTAGCTGGTTCGAATGGTCGCACCAATCATAACAGTCAAAAAAGCCCCGTCCCAAAAAGACAACTTAGCCCAGGACGCGGGCCATACGCGTCTTGAACTCGGACAGGAAGCGCGGAGCATCCACGGTCAGTGCCACAAGCGTGCTCTTGTCCGGATCGGACAGGCGGCGCTCATCGCAGATGGTGCGACCGCGGTACTCGCCCAGCAGATCAACACGCAGGTTGCAGCCGAGCGCACCTACGAGCGTGGGGTCGATCGCCACGGCAACGGCCAGCGGATCGTGCAGCGCACAACCACCCAGGTAGGGTGCGTTCATCTCGTACGAGCCAATGTAGTGCTCGACCATGCTCGCAAATGCGCAGCCCGCCATGGTGCCCGAGCCCGTCCAGCCGGCAATGTCGCGGCGTGTGAGCACCACGCGATGCGTCACGTCCAGACCCACCATGGTGAGCTTACGGCCCGAGCGCAGCACCGCGTCGGCTGCCTCGGGGTCGCTCGCCATATTGGCCTCGGCGCCCGCGCTCACGTTGCCGGGCACGGTAAGGGCGCCGCCCATCACGACCACGCGGCCGATGGACATCATCGCCGCCGCATCGCGCTCCAGGGCGAGCGCCAGGTTGGAGAGCGGGCCAGTCGCCACGTAGACCAGATCGGGACCATAGGTGCGCGCGGCATCGATCAGATAATCGACCGCAGCGTTGCCGTCGGCCGAGGTCGCCCCCACCGGCTCGTAGGGCGACGCGGGCACGCTCGCGCCGCCGATGCCGTTCTTGCCGTGAATGAGCGCGGTGGACGCCGGCGGCGTATAGGGCTCAGTCGCCTGCAGAGGACGGTCGGCACCCAGGTACACCGGAACCTCGGGGCGACCCAGCAGATCGAGCACCGCCAGGCAATTGTGCGCCGATTGCTCGACGCGCACGTTACCAAAGCACGTGGTGATGCCCACGAGCTCCACCTCGGGGCTCGCGATGGCATAGGCCAGCGCCATCGCATCGTCAACACCCATATCCAGATCAAGGATCAGCTTCTTGATTGCCATTGTTCTACTCCGCTTCTCCGTCTTGTACTAAATCGTCTAAATCAAACACGCGCTCAACTTCGGCGCGCGTGGGAATCGATTGCTGAGCGCCCAGGCGCGACACCGTCACCGCCGAGGCGCGAGCGCCCGCGGCCATGCACTCAAAGAGCGGCAGGCCCTCTAGGCGAGCCGCCGCCAACGCGCCGATAAACGTATCGCCGGCGGCCGTGGTATCGACTACCGTACTCGAAAGTGCCGGCATGCGCAGCAGCTCACCGCCATCGCCGAGCGTAACCGAGCCGGCACCGCCCAACGTGATGACCGCAGCCCCGGCACCCTTGTCGAGCAGCGCATTGAGCGCCGCGACGCAGCTTGCATCATCCGTGGGCAGAATGCCCGTCAGAACCTGGCACTCGGTCTCGTTGGGGCAGACCAGGTCGACCGCAAGCCAGACCTCCGCAGGCAGCTCGCAGGCAGGCGCTGGATTAAAGACCGTATAGAACCCCAGCTCGTGAGCACAAACAAGCGCCTCGGCCGTCGCCGCAAGGTCACATTCACCCTGGGCGATAAAGACGCTTCCGGCAGCCGGGGCAATCTCGCTGGCGTCGTCGTCGAGCTCATGGGCCACCAGACGCCTCAACGCGCAGGCAACGTCCGCGCCCGCAAGCGCATGGTTGGCGCCCGGTGACAGTATGATGCGGTTGTCGCCCTCGCAGCGAATGATGGTCGCCGTTCCCGTCTCCACGTCATCGCGATGCACTACAAAGTCACAGTCCACGCCGGCGTCTTGGAGCCCCACCACGAGCGACGCGCCGAACGCGTCGCGACCGACCGCGCCGATCATGTGCGTGCACGCGCCCATACGCGCGGCAGCTACAGCCTGATTGGCGCCCTTGCCGCCGGCGTTGGTGATAAACCCGCTGCCGCCGACGGTCTCGCCCGCACGCGGTATGCGCTCGCACGCCACCGAAAGGTCCATGTTCATGCTGCCGAACACCGCAACGATGCCGCGATCTGCCATGGAAACCTCCTCATCTGCGGGCCTTATGCCCACCGCCGGCCGTCGATCGTGCACTCTCGCACCCCCTATAACTTTAGTTCACTTTGATGTGGACGCGCGCTTGAGCTTGCGCCAGCAGCAAGCATTCACAGGAGCAGGCAGCTACAATGAAGGCGTGCTGATTATTCTCGTCATTGGATGATGTTTTATGGAACAACTCTCGCAATCGGGCTCGCGCGGTCGACGCCGCACAGGCAACGAGCCGGCGCCGCACGAACGCGTGAAGAGCGAACGCCGTGCCAACGAGCCGCGACGCACCGCGAGCCCCCATCGCGCTTCTGCCAACAACGCGGGTCGCGCCAACACTCCCGCCGCGGAGCAGACGCCTGCTCGCCCCAAGTCCCGCTACATCCCTGCCCTTGACGGCCTGCGCACGCTTGCCGTCGTCGCGGTGGTGCTCTATCACCTCAACCTCACGTGGGCGCAGGGCGGTCTGCTCGGCGTCACGATCTTCTTTGTGCTTTCGGGCTATCTGATCACACGCCTGCTACTCAACGAAGTCGCTAAGACCGGCCGCATCGACCTCAAGAGCTTCTGGATCCGCCGCATCCGTCGCCTGGTCCCCGCCGTGGTGACCGTCGTGGTGGTGACCTGTGCGCTGTGCACCGTCTTCAACCACGTGATGCTCACCAAGATGCGCCCCGATATCCTGCCGTCGCTGCTGTTCTTCAACAACTGGTGGCAGATTGCCCAAAACGTCTCGTACTTCAACGCCCTGGGCGATCCCTCGCCGCTTACGCACTTTTGGTCGCTCGCCATCGAGGAACAGTTCTACCTGGTTTGGCCCCCGCTGCTGCTCGCTATGGTATCCATGCACATGAGCAAGCCCAACACGCGCCGCGTGGTTCTGGGCCTTGCCGCGGTATCTGCCCTTGCCATGATGGTGCTTTACAACCCTGCCGCCGACCCCAGCCGCGTGTACTACGGCACCGACACCCGCGTGTTCTCGCTGCTGCTGGGTGCCTGGATGGCCTTTATCCCCGATCGCGACCTGGCGCCGGTGCGTCTCGCTCGTCGTTTGGGGCTCAATCGCCTGGCCGGCGCCGCCAAGCACGGCAAGAACGCCGAGGGCAAGCCTGGCGAGAAGGCCGACGAATCAGCCGAGACCGGCCCGGCACAGCCGAGCGCCCTCGTGCGCTTTTGGTCCTCGCCCGCATCCATCGATGTGTTGGGCCTCGTGGGTCTGGTTGGCCTTGCCGCCATGGTCGCGCTCACCAACGGCTACACCGCGTTCCAGTATCGCGGAGGCACGCTGCTGTGCTCGATCCTCACACTCATGGTCATCGCGGCCTGCGTGCAGCCCCAGGGAATGGTTGCCCGCGCGCTGTCCGCCGAGCCGCTCGTATGGGTTGGCAAGCGCTCGTACAGCATCTACCTGTGGCACTATCCCCTGCTGTTGCTCATGAACCCGGTCGCCAACATCAACGATACACCGTGGTGGCAGTACATTTTGCAGGTGCTGTTGGTGGTCGCCGTGGCCGAATGCTCATATCGCTTTATCGAGACGCCGTTTAGAAAGGGCGCCTTTGGGCGCACCGTATCCGAGTTCCGCGACGGCACCGCCACGCCCGCCAACTGGGTGCGCGCGCACGTCCCTGCCTGTGCAGCCTGCGCTGTCGTGTTGGTCGTTGCACTGGGCGGCCTGATCTTTGTGCCCGAGACGTCTGCGCTGAGCGGCGAGGGCGCCGAAGTTCTGAACAAGGAAGCCAAGAACGCCGCACCCACCGACCAGCAGGCGGCCGACGACACCGACAAGGACAACGACGGCTTCCCCGACGGCTCTTACGACCTGTTGATGATCGGTGACTCCGTGTCGCTGCGCGCCGTTGATTCCTTTGACGGCGTGTTCCCGCACAGCCATATCGATGCCGAAAAGGGCCGCCAGTTCGATGCGGGCCGTGCGACATTTGAGGGCTATCTTCAACAGAACCTTGCCGGCAAGATCGTGGTCTTTGCGCTGGGCACCAACGGCTTGGTAACCGACGACCAAATCGACGCCATCATGGCCGATGCAGGAGATAAGCGTATTGTGGTGTTTGTGAACACGCGCAGTCCGCAGCCGTGGGTTGGCTCTACCAACCAGGCCATCGCTAACGCCGTTACGCGCTACAAGAACGTGCGCGTTATCGACTGGTACGGATACAGCGCCAACCGCAACGACCTGTTCGATGGCGATGGCACGCACCTATCGACCACTGGCGTGACTGAGTACCTCAACTTGATCCACGATGCCGTCAAGAAGGACCTGCCCGTGCATCCCGAGGATCACGTCAACGATCCGCAGCCGGCAGCCGTCAAGTCTGCCACCGACGCACTCGTCAATGCGCTCGCTCTCAAGCCGCACAAGCTGGGCACCGACAAGTAACCTGCAGCGCAAACTTCCCACATCCGGAGGGGGTGTCTGCCACGGCAGACACCCCCTCCGGCAGTTAGGGACACTCCTGGCGCAGCCAATGAAGACCTCTACGGATGAATTCCAGGCCGCTCCGTCGCTCCAGACATCGTTTCCGCGCCTCGTGCCTGCCCCAAACAATCAAAACAAGCCCTTTTCGCCGCACCCTCAAAGGTCTGTGGGCAAAAAAGGGCAAATATGAGTACTGTTACCATTTTAGTAGCAAGCAAAACCACCCAAAATGACGTCCGAGCGACCCCTACAACCCCCTAAAGCAGCCAACCTGACTGGTTTAAGGCGTATTGGAGTCAATTTTAATGAACATACTAAAGGCTATGTTCATTATCTTTTAGGATGTAAATGCTATTCACTTAGCAACAGTACTCATATTTGGCATTTTTTGTCCATTGCTATATAACTAACACCCTATAGCAGACAAAAAACAGGCCGCAGCCCATCGCTGCGGCCTGTTCGGAAGCAAAAGTGGGCGTTAAGCGCTGTAGCCCATCGCTTGCAGCACAAACATGACGACTGTCAGCACCGTAATCACGGCGATAGTCGCCCAAGTGAGCACGTTCCACACGCGGCCATTGCGGTTGGCACCCATGATGTGACGGTCGGCGGCGATAACCACCTGGAACACCAGAACCACGGGCAGTAGCACGCCATTGATGACCTGCGAGGTCATCATAATCTGGAACAGATCGACGCCGGGCATAAGCACCAGCACGGCAGAGATACCGATGATGGCCGTAATGATGCCGCGATAAACCGGGGCCTCGTCCCAGCTGCGGTCGGCACCGCGCTCCCAGCCAAATGCCTCGCAGATAGCGCTCGACGTAACGCCCGGCAGCACGCAGGCGGCCAAGAAGCTCGCCGCGACCAGGCCCGAGGCAAACAGTACCGTGGACCACTGGCCCGCGATGGGCTCCAGTGCGCGGGCGGCATCGGCGGCATCGCTAATCTGAATGCCCGCCGGGAACAACACCGTACCGGTCGTGATGATAATAAAGCCGGCAATGACATCGGCGGCAAGCGAGCCGCTCACGGTATCAATACGCTGCAACACGATGTCGTCCTCGCCCGCATTCTTATCGACCACGTTGTTCTGAGCCAAGAAGATCATCCACGGTGCGATGGTGGTACCGATCGTTGCGACCACGAGCGACACGTAGCTGGGATCGTTCTGAATATTGGGGACGACCAAGTCGACCGCGACCTCGCCCCAGTTGGGGCCGGCCATAAACGCGGCGACGATGTAGGTCACGAACACGCAGCTTACCAGCAGCAGAATCTTCTCGATGCGCTGGAAACTGCCCGACATGGTAAGCATCCACACCAGCAGCGCCACGAGCGGCACCGAGATGCTCGCCGGAACGCCAAACAGAGCAAGGCCGCTCGCGATACCCGCGAACTCCGAGATGGTCACCGCCGTGTTGGCGATCAACAGCGCTGCCATGGCCAGCACGCTCTTGCGCACGCCAAAGCGCTCGCGAATGAGCGACGCCAGGCCCTTACCCGTGACGCATCCGCAGCGCGCCGCGGTCTCCTGCGTCACGATAAGCAGCACGGTCATGACGGGAAGCATCCAGAGCATCTTATAGCCATAGCTGGCGCCCGCGCTGGAATACGTGGCGATGCCGCCAGCGTCATTGCCCGAAAGCGCCGCCAGAAGACCGGGGCCCATGGCGCCAAAGATGGCCGCGATGGTCAGCTTTTGCTTGGTGCTCGGCTTTTGCTTCGTATTTTGCACGCGACCACCTACCCCATGACCGACATGGTGAGCAGCACCGCGGCGATGCAGTACGCCACACACGAGATCATGACGGCGATGACGTTCATGGCGGTACCCGACGTATTAAGGTCGTGCTCATCGCGCCAGAACAGCACCATCAGGTAAATCACGGCGCTCATGTTGCCCACCAGGCAGATGATGGCCGCGATGTTAAAGCAGCCGGTAAAGAGCTGCTCCTCAAACATAGGGGCATCGAGGAACGCGGCAGTGCGCACCAGCTGCGCGCACAGGTAAGTAACAAGCGAAAGGATCAGGCCCATACCCGTGCTCTGGAAGAAGAATCCCAGGTACGGTTTGGGCTCGTCGTCGTGACCGTCGTACTCGAGGAAGTAGTTCTTGACGAACGACACCATGCGCGAGGCCGCCAGCAGCACGAGCGGCATGGCGCACATGGGGAACACCACCAGATGCGCGGAGCCCAGCGCCGTCCCCAGCACCGTCGCCATAATGCACGAGGCGATGCCCCACACGACGACCCAGTACTGACGATGCACGAACCAGCTGAGCACGTTCGTCGAGTCGTCCGACGCGCTATCGCCCGAGCCGACACCGGCGATCTGCAGGTCCTCCTGATGCTCCTCGGCGATAACGTCCATGGCGTCGTCGAAGGTCACGATGCCCAGGATATGACGGTTCTCGTCGCAGACAGGGATGGCAACCAGGTCGTACTTGGTCATCTCGTCCGTCACGTCTTCCTGGTCCTCGTCGGGCGACACGCAGACCAGGTCGCGATAGGCGAGCTGGCCCAGCGTGGCATCGCGGTCGGCCACGATCAACGTGCGCAGCGAGAGCACGCCGGTGAGCATGCCGCTCGGGTCCTCGGTATAGACGTAATAGACACTCTCGAAGTCCTCATCGAGTTTGCGAATCGCCTCGATGGCATCGCCGACCGTCGCCGTGGCGGGCAGCGAGACAAACTCCGAGGTCATGATGCGGCCGGCGGTGTTGTCCTCATAGCCCAGCAGGTTACGAATCGCCTTCTCCTCCTTGACGCCCATCAGGCGCAGAAGCTTCTCGGCCTTCTCGTAATCGAGCTCGTCGATCAGGTCGGCGGCGTCGTCCGGGTCCATCATGGCCAGCATCGACGATGCGTCCGTATCGGACAGGCCCTCGAGCATCTCGGTCATGAGCTCGTCATCATCGAACTCCGAGATGGCCTCGGCGGCCTGGGCGGTGTCGAGCTGCGCGAACACCTGCGCACGCAGGCGCGGGTCGAGCTGCTCGATGATGTCGGCAATGTCGGCAGGGTGCAGCTCGCCAAGCGTCTTGTGCGACACCGAGAGCTGGATGTTCTTAGTCGAGCGATCGAGCAGGTCCATGTAGGACCAAGCGATGATGTCCTCACTGAGCGGCTTGCCCAGGTGCTTCATAAAGCCCTCGACGATATGCTCGAGGGCGGGGCTGATGGCGCGCAGCAGACCGCGGGCACCGACCTCGGCGCCCAGCAGGCGCAGCTGATTTTCGCCCGACATGGAAAACTTGATGTCGTTTACGCGCACGACTTTCATGCCCTGCGTATCGACAATCTGCTTGTTGAGCACGTCGCGGGCAAGCAAGAGTTCGGTCGGCTGCAGGTACGAAAAACGGATTTCGGTGGCCGACGTCTTAAGGTGTACACCCGTCTCGTCGATACGGTCGACCCATTTGCGCCAGCTGATCATAAACGGCGTCTTGCCGGGTCCGCGGAACGCGAGCGACGTCACGTGCGGAAAAACTTCGCCGGTAGCAATACCAAAATCGTTGACCACGCCGAGCTTTTCGCCGTCGACGTCCAAGACCGGCAATTTGAGCATCTCACTCAGATAATTCAATGGTGCTCCCCATCATTATTCCTCCGGACGCGGCCGCGCGTGCGGCGTCTGGGGGCTTCTGGATATGTATACGCATGCGCGGGCGGCACGCCGCTCGACGCTTACACCCCGTGCATGCGCAAAAAGCACCTGCATGGGGTCATCGACTGTATGGTCGAGGTTTGGATTTCACCTGTAACCTTTCTCTTGACCCTCATTAACCGCAGTAACTATAGCATCAGCATCGCCCTGCGGCATCGAATTTATGCGCTGCACATTGCAGGCATACCAAACGCTGACGCATCCGTGACATAGTCATTGGGGACGTTCTTAAATGACTACCCAATAACTACCCTGTGGTGTCATTGTCCTCAGCAAGCTGGGGGAACACGGCGTCCTTGGGCATGGTGACCTTCGTCAGCAAGGTGAGCTTTTTGCTCAGCGACGTGTCCGTCTTGACCAGGTCGCTGAGCGTCACGATCTTGTAGCCGTCGGCAATGAGGCCGTCGATAATCTGCGGCAGCGCCTCGAGTGTCTGCTCAGCGCATTCGTCTCTATCGGTGAGCAGCACGATATTGCCCGGCGTCACCGAATCGAGCACCGTCGAGACCTGCTCGTCGACACCGTTGAGCAGCCAGTCGCCCGAGTCAATATTCCACGAGACCACGGCGGAGACCAGGTCCATCGCATCAATCCAGTTTTGCTCGTCAAAGGCAGCGTAGGGAGCACGCAGCAGCATCGTCTTCACGCCGGTCGCCGACTTAATCGCATCGGTGCCTTTCGTGATCTGTTCGCGTACCGCCTCACGGTCCTGACCCTTGAGCGAATCGTCGCTGTAGCTGTTGGATCCGATCTCGCACCCGGCATCGACAATCGCCTTGGCCGTGGCAGGCGAGGCCTCGGCCGCATCGCCCGAAAGGAAGAACGTCGCGGTGACGCCCTTTTCCTTGAGCACCTGCAAGATCTGTTTGGTGGCGCCGCTCGGACCCTCGTCAAACGTCAGCGCCACGTACTTTTTGTTGCCCTTGGGCGCCACGCTGGCGCACGCAACAACGCAATCGGTGGCGGGCACGACCTCGCCGCGGTCCTGCGTCTTGCCCGATTGCTCACCAACCCACACCTCGGAGCGGCCCTGGGCACCCCACGTCTGCACATACTCGATAGCGCCCGTGCCCTCGACCTTGAGCTTGGGCTCGATAACCGTAGCCTGAACCTCGTGCTTCTCGTAGGTGTTACGGCCATCCTTGACCGTCACCTTCTCGCCGCCCTCAAGTTCGCGGCTATCCCATTTGCCCTGCTTCACGCGCTTGCCGTCGACCTTCACCGACAGCTTTTCGCCCCCATGGCGCTTGAGCACGCTGTCATCGACGGCTAGCAGGTCGCCTGCGTCGTAGGTGTCAGTCAACTCCTGGTCGTCGATGAGGTTTTGTAGCGTAGAGCCGACGCGCACTGCGGTCTTCTGGCCGTTGAGCTCCACGTCCACGCTGCGGTTGACGTAGCCCACGACGGCAGCGATAAACAGCACGAGTGCGCAACCCACGGCGATGAGCGCATAGGGCAGGCGAGACGAACGACGGGGTGTGCGGCTGTTGCCGATGCGAGCGCTGCGGTCGCTAAAGCCGCGGCTATGGTTGAGATACATCGCGCCGGGCTTACGGTGACGCTTGCGCTGACCGCTGGGCAGCTGCCCCAGGTCGCGGCGCGCCGTCGGACGCGCACCCGAACGCCCGTTTAAGTTGGATCCGTTTTGGCGCATATGCCCTCCCCCATAAACACAGCAAGCCGGAGCAACAGGTCTCCGGCTTGCCTCCCATCATTTGGTACGTCGCTATTTTGTAGCTTTTGACGAGCCTCCGCTCGCCTTTTGGTATTCGTCCTTAAAGGCCTTGAACATGCCGCGCGTCTTGCCGAGCTGCTTGCCCAGTGCGCGACTGCCCTTGTCCACGGCAACCGATCCCTTGTCGTCGAGCATCTTGGCGCCCTTTTTGACCTTGTCGCCCACCACGACGCTGGCCTCGGCGGCCTTGGCAGCCGCACCGCCCGAATACCCGAGCGACTTGACCTCGTCCGAGACGACCATCGCGCCGTTCTCATAGCCGCGCAGCATCGTCGGCGGCACCTGCGTGTCACCAACCAAAACACTCGAAGCAGCACCGGCGGTCACATAGAATGCCTGCACGATGCCCGAACGCGGCTTGAACTCCACATCCGAGCAATAGCCCACGACGTCGCCCGATTCCGTGCGCACGTCCATACCGACCCAGATGATGCAATCGTCCAGGTTGATGTCGAGGCGCTTGGCGGCGGCGGCATCGTACGTGTCCTTGACGTCATCGACCGCAATGGCGCCCTCGTAGACACCAATGGCGTCGAGCGCTACGAATCGGTCGGGACGCTCGATCATGCCCGCGATATCGGACTGGCGGACCATAAAGCCGACCACGCGCGTACCGCCCGGGGTAAAGACCGGAAAGTGAATCTTTCCGAGCTTTTTAGGGCTGCGCGGCGTGCCGTCCTTTTTGGTGCGCTTGTCCTCGGTAGGCTTGCGATAGATCTTGGCGCCGACAAAATCCCCGGCGCGCATTATGCCTCGGTCGAGGGCTCCGCAGCCTCGGTATCAGCCTCGACGGCGTTCTCGACCACGACGTCGGCGGCAGGCGTCACGTTGCCGCCCGAAATGGCGTCGTTGAGCTGCTCGCGCAGCTGGTCCATGCGCTCGCGGGCCAGGTCGACCTTGGCGCGCAGGTTATCGGTCTTGGCGTCGACCATCGGGCCAAAGTCATTCACCGCAGCACGGGCCTCCTCGGCGCTGTGCTCGTAGGTGTCGCGCATATTGTCCCAGGCGTCGTTGGCGATATCGGCAGCCATGGCGCGGGTCTCGGCGCCCGAGCGCGGGGCCAGAGCAACGCCGACAATAGCGCCGGCAGCGGCGCCAAAAAGTGCGCCGGAGACAAAGCTGAAAGTCTTACCCATGATCATTCCTCTCCTGCGGGCACGTCGGTGCCCACCGTTTGAATGCTGTCCATTATACCCGCAGCGCATCACTTGCCGCTCCGCTCATCTGCGTACGGCAAAGGCGCAGGTACGTGATGGTGATAAACGCCTAGGCCTACTCCTGGGGCATAGCCGGCATGGCCACCGTGGCACCCGGGTCCTCGCCGGCGCCGTCCACGAGCGGCAGACCGCCCTCATGCGCAGGTCCTGCCGGAACCGTCGCCGCACCGCCAAAGACGGCAGCGGAGGCCTCGTGGTTCTCGGCAACCGCGCCCTCGGTATCAATCGCCACCTGGGGCTCGTCGTCAAAGTTGGGGACGCCCTGGGGCTCGGTGGAAACAGGCTCGGCGGTCGCATCGGCTACGGGCTCGGCGTCGACCGGCACATCGCCCTCGTCAGCGCCCTCGTCCTCGGCAGCATCTTCGCCGTTCGCAGCGGCGACGGCCTCGTGAGGATCCTTGCCCTCGGCCTCGGCGCGCATGCCCAGTACCAGGTTGCGCAGGCCCGCGACCGTGCCTTCCACGTCAGGGGCAGGCTGGTCGGCGTGCAGATAGGCCCAGTCCATCATAAAGGTGGCCGAAGACAGCGCGCCGATGGCCAGCGCGTCGTCGGGGCACGAAAGCTCAACCTCAAAGACGCGCTCGTCGTGCTCGCTTACGCGCGTGCGGCCGCACGAGATGCTACCGGCAAGACCGGTCTCGTTCATGAGCTCAACCGTCACGTGCTCCAGCAGGTGGC
>CAVEET010000188.1:0-4378 GCA_963614835.1 Bulleidia sp.
CGAGCGTCTGCGTGCAGGTCACGTTGACGGTGGCGTACTCGTGGGCGCACACGCGCAGCACGGAACCCACGACGCCTTGGCCGGCAACGGGGGAGTCCAGGGCGATCTGCAGGTCGAGCGTTGCCTGCGGGCGGGCGACGACGTCGATGGCGGCGATGGTCGCGGCAGCATCGACACCGCTCACACGCACGGTAACCGTGGCGTGCTTGTATGCGGGCACATCGATGACGACGCGCTTGGTGGCGTGGTCGGCCAGGTAGGTGTAGGCAGCCTCGCCCATGCCAGTCTCGAAGGCCTCAGCGGGGGAGAGCTCCTCCTCCAGCTTAATGGCGCCGGCCTGGTAGACGGAGGTTGCGGGCACGTCGAGCTCGGTCTCGGGCGTGATGCGGGCGCGGTCGGCGGCATCGCCGGGCGCGGAGGCGCGGCGCTCGGGGAAGCGCTCGGCCATGGCGTCCATGGCGGTGTCGAAGGCGTCTGCCACGCCAGTAAACTGCTCTTCCAAGCCCTCGACCTCAACGGTCTCGGTGGGAGCGGCGGCAAGCTCGTCAGAGAGCTCGAGCTTGGTCTGATTCATCTTCAGCCAGCCCCATGTGGCAGCCGGCATCGCATTGACCTGCTCAAGGGTGGTAGCAGCGGTGTTGGTGGTCTGATTCATTATCCGATCGCTCCTTCCATCTCGAGCTTGATCAGGTTGTTCATCTCGACGGCGTACTCCAGCGGCAGCTCCTTGGAGACCGGGTTGGCAAAGCCGTTGACGATCATGGTACGGGCTTCTTCCTCCGAGATACCGCGGCTCATCAGGTAGAACACCTTGTCGTCGCCGATACGTCCGATGGTGGCCTCGTGGCCGATGTCGACGTTCTTGGCGCGGATGTCCATGGCCGGAATGGTGTCGGAGCGGCTCTGGTCGTCGAGCATCAGCGACTGGCAGCTCACGGTTGCCTTGGAGCCCTCGGCCTTGGGTGTCGCCATGATAGAGCTGCGGAACGTCTGGATGCCGCCGCTCTTGGAGATGCCCTTGGTCTCGACGGTTGCCGAGGTATCGGGCGCGTTGAGCACGACCTTGCAGCCGGTATCTAGGTTCTGGCCGGCGCCGGCAAAGGTAATGCCGGTAAAGCTCGAGCGGGCGCGGCGTCCGTTGAGCACGCTCATGGGGTAGAGGTAGCCCACGTGGCTGCCGAAGGAGCCGCTGATCCACTCGATGTCGCCGTCCTCGTCCACGCGCGCACGCTTGGTGTTGAGGTTGTACATGTTCTTGGACCAGTTCTCGATGGTCGAGTAGCGCAGGTGCGCACGCTTGCCCACAAAGAGCTCGACAGCGCCGGCGTGGAGGTTGGCCACGTTGTACTTGGGCGCGGAGCAACCCTCGATAAAGTGCAGGTCGGCATCGTCCTCGACAATGATGAGCGTGTGCTCAAACTGGCCGGCGCCCTTGGCGTTAAGGCGGAAGTAGCTCTGCAGCGGGAAGTCGAGCTTGGTGCCCTTGGGCACGTAGACAAACGAGCCGCCCGACCACACGGCACCGTGCAGGGCCGCAAACTTGTGGTCGGTGGGCGGGATGAGCGTCATGAACTTCTCGTGGATGAGCGGCTCCCACTGCGGGTCGTGCAGGGCCTCCTCGATGCCGGAATAGACGATGCCCATCTTGGACGCCGTGTCCTGCATGTTGTGGTAGACCAGCTCGGAGTCGTACTGCGCGCCGACGCCTGCCAGGTAGCTACGCTCGGCCTCGGGGATGCCCAGGCGCTCAAAGGTATTCTTGATGTCGTCGGGCACCGACTCCCAGTCGTGCTTTTGATCGGTGTTGGGTTTGACGTAGGTGACGATGTTGTCCATGTCCAGGCCCTCGATGGAGGGACCCCACGTCGGGTCGGGGAAGCGATTGAAGATCTCGAGGGACTTGAGGCGCAGGTCGAGCATCCACTGCGGCTCGTCCTTTTTGGCGCTGATCTCGCGCACGATGTCGGGCGTGATGCCGGCGTCGAGGCGCTCGAATCCCTCCTCGCCATAGGTGAAGTCGTAGAGGCTGCGGTCGATGTCCGCGACCTCGGTGCGGTTCTTGGTCATTGCGTCGCCCCTTTACGCCTGCTGCTCGGCAGCGGCGGCCTGAGCTTGGGCACGCTGCTCGGCGGCCTCGCGCTCGAAGGTCTCAAAGCCGTTCTTGTCGATCCAGGGGATCAGCGAGGCGTCGTCCTCGCGTACGATGTGGCCCTTGACCATAACGTGGACGCGGTCGACATCCAGGTGCTCCAGGATGCGCGTGTTGTGCGTGATGATGAGCATGGAGCCGTCGCAGCTCTTGCGATAGGCGTCCATGCCGTGGCTGACGGTGGAAAGCGCGTCGACGTCCAGACCAGAGTCGGTCTCGTCCAGGATGGCGAGCTTGGGCTGCAGCAGCAGAAGCTGGAGCATTTCGACCTTCTTCTTCTCGCCGCCCGAGAAGCCCACGCCCAGCTCGCGGTTGAGATAGGCGGTATCCATGTTGAGCTCGGCCGCGAGCTCCTTGACGCGGCGGCGGAACTCCTTGCCCTTCATCTCCAGGCCGGGGCGGCCGGCGATGCTGGCGCGCAAAAAGCTCGACAGCGGCACGCCGGGGATCTCGACCGGTGCCTGGAAGCTCAGGAACAGACCGGCGCGCGAGCGCTTGTCGGTGGTGAGCTCGGTGATGTCCTGGCCGTCAAAGACGATGCGGCCGTCGTTGACCGTGTAAACGGGGTCGCCCATGACCAGGTGGCCGAGGGTGGACTTGCCGGCGCCGTTGGGTCCCATCAGAACGTGGGTCTCGCCGGCGGCGACGTTGAGGTTGACGTTGTGGAGGATGGTCTTCTCGTCCACGGAGGCGGTCAGACCTTCGATGGAAAGCAGCGGATTTGCGCTCATGCTGTCCCTCTCTGTATATGGTGTACTCATAGGTGTACTAAACCCTAGGAATCTTCTCGGAATAAAGTTACTATGGGTTCGGCGTTAGTCAAGGGAAAACCCGACTAATCCACTCGACTTTTTAGATGCGGGACATAATAATCAGGTTTGTTCGCCCCGCGTGCATAAGATTTGGGACAAACAAACCTGGTATTTTGTCCCGGTAACGATGAGAGGGTAGGTATGCTCATTTCTTCTAAGGGCCGCTATGCCCTCCGGCTGATGATCTATATCGCAGCGCTTGGTGACACCGAGGGCAAGATTGCCCTTCGCGAGGTTGCCGACCGCGAGCATATCTCACAAAAGTATCTGGAGCAGCTGGTTCGTCCGCTTATGAAGGCGGGCCTGCTTAAGAGCGTGCGCGGCAAGGGCGGCGGCTACATGATGGCCAAGGACCCCGCCGAGGTGCGTGCCGGCGACATCCTGCGTGCCGTCGAGGGCAGCACGGCTCCGGTGGCGTGCGATGGTATCGACAATAGCTGTACCCGCAGCGACCTTTGCTCGACCGTCAAGTTCTGGCGCGGGCTGGACGACGTGATTGAAAAGTACGTCGACGGCGTGACGTTGGCCGACTTGGCCGCCGTTCCCGAGATCAACTTTGACATTAAGCTGTAGGTTGAGCGCAATTCCTTAAGATTTCGCGGAGGGTTGTTGCCGTTTACCGAGGGGTTGTTGTGCAACAACGGGCGAGCTGCAATACTTATTTCTATCTTTGCAAACTGCACTTTAACTATACCAATGCAGGGAGGATCTTATGCAGCCCAAGCATTCCGCGATTGTCGCGGGCCTGACGCTGGCGCTTTCGTTTGGCGCCGTTTCCGCGCCGGCACCCGCCGCTGCCGAGGAGCCCACGCCGGGCATTGCCTCGGATGCCACCGATATCGATAAGGGCCTTTACACCCAACAGTCCTTCTCGGGCGTGTTGAGGTCGGTTCAGGGTGTCTCGTTTGTCAACGTGACTCCCGAGATGAAGTACTTCACCAAATATGAGAGCCATGGCAACTATAACCAGGGCTTTTCGTATGGTGACGGCTACAACGCGCTGGGCTATTACCAGTTCGACCGTCGTTGGTCGCTCATTCCGTTTATGAAGCAGGTTTACAACTACGATTCTGCCAAGTACGGCATGCTCAAGGATGCGATTGATCGCGGCAGTGAGATTTCCAACGCGAGCAATGCCATGTACGAGAACGGCCAGCTTACTGAGCTGGGCCGTATTGCACAGGAGGCCTTCCAGGGTGCTTATAACACCGATCCTGCTGAGTTTTCGGCTCTGCAGGATGCGTATGCGTACAACTCGTACTATGCGGTGACCGAGGCGTGGCTCAAGAGCGGCCTGGGTATTGATATTTCGGACCGCGCCGATTGCGTCAAGGGCATGGTGTGGAGCATTACCAACATGTGCGGCACTGGTGGCTGCAGGGACTTTTTCCGCTGGGCGAATCTTTCCAACGATATG
>CAVEET010000189.1:0-2286 GCA_963614835.1 Bulleidia sp.
TATCGTTGGGGCCAGGCCCGATTTTGCCTCTTGACAATGTCCTGCTCATATTAAAGGGGACAGGCACCTTTGTGGTGGTTTTCGACGCTAACGGTCGACTATCTCGCGCCATGAGATTAAACTTGAATTGTTCTCTGAACATATCCATTTCTGCCTATCCTCAACAGATCTTTGTCTCGAGGAGCGCATATGAAGCCGCCTCATTCCACCGGTCGCAACGTCATCGCCATTCTCGCCATACCCATCGTGATGCTCTTCCTTATCGTCATCACGCCCTTTTCTTTTGGTATCGCCTCGCCCTTCGATCTTTGCGGGATGATCGACGCCGGCTCGCGTGCCACCTCGCTCTCCTTTGTCTGCCGTGGCGTGTTCTACGAATATGCAATTCCCACCGGACTTTGGCAGTCCAAGTTACCGTTGCTCGGTCAGATCGACGGATGCTCCCCCTATTTCTGCCTTGGACCTCAGGCGCTAAACTATCTAATCGACGACCAGCCACTCGACTCCATCGGCCTTGCCTACGACTACGCACCAAACACCGATGAGCGCCACATGAACCAAGTCCTCGACAAGATGCTTGGACAGTGCGGGCTCACCGAGGAGGCCGGTCGAACCATCTATAGCAACCAGAAATTAAAGCGAACAGAACTCCGCCGTGTCGGAAAAATCAAAGGGCGAAACAGGGCCGCCTACTGGGATGCCTGGGCAACACGCGACAAGGGCGAATTCGGACACAGCACCTATATGGTCACCGTCTACACCAAAGACGGAATTAAGGACAATGTTGACGATTTCGCGTCATCCAAACTCGGCATCCCCAAAACAACCAAACCCGCCAGCCCAGATGAAATTCTGTAGAGACGCTCATTAGAATGTCGTTCAACGAGCACGGCAGCATCGAGCTCGCCCCACCACCACGAAAGGGACAGGCCCCTTTGTAGTGGTTTTCGACTCTGGCACTCGACTGTCTCGATCTGTAACATCTAGCGGCTCTTTTCGATCTTAGATGTTACAGATTGAGATGAAATGATCAGCGGCGATCGTTTGTCTCAATCTGTAACAACCGCTCGTCAAATAGGGGCCCAGATGTTACAGGTCGAGACAAACGGGACCGCCACAAAGGTGCCTGTCCCCTTCGTGGTGGTTTTCGACAAAAAGAAACCGCCCCGATAACAGAGGCGGCATCAAGCAAGTCTATTTATTAGCGTCCCTCAAGACCCAACGAGAACGTCGCGGTAGCCCCGGCCACACCTTTCCCTCGGGCGACCCTCGCGAAGCGCGTGAGCACGAGGGAAAGGTGTGGCCCCGGGCGGACAATTAAGTGCGTTACTCGGCAGCGGCCTTGAACTTGTTGTAGTTGATCAGGCAGCCAGCCTTGACGATGGCACGCTCCTCTGCCGTCATATCGGCAATGTAGAGCTCAATCTGCTCGACCGCACCATCGGCGCGAACCACGTAAGCGGCGATGTCCTTCAGGTCGCCGTCGAGCGCGGCGCGGATACCCGGCACAAAGACGTAGTCGCCCACCTCAAAGCTGGGCTCGGCCTCCATCTGGAAGGGCACCATGCCCCAGTTCATCACGTTGGAGCGATAGCGCTTGGTGGCGTACTCGTGGACGATGTTGGCCAGGCCGCCAATTACGCGCTGGCAGCTCGCGGCCTGCTCGCGGGCAGAACCGTCACCGGGCTTCTTGGCATAGAGCATGGAGCCGTACTCAGTCGCCTTGGCATCGGCCGCGACACCCGCGCCGGTCAGCGCCTCAAACACGCTGGCAAGCTCGGCATCGAGTGCCACCAGGTCGCCCGCTGCCTCGCCGGCAATGCGGCGCTTTTCCACCGCGTCGACCTCCTTGGAGCGGCCCACGTAGGCAGGGTCGCGACGGCTGAGCGTAAACTCGGCCAGACCCAGCGGGTTGGAGCGGAAGGAGCTCGTCTCGCCCGAGGGAATGAGCTCGTCGGTCGTAGTGACCGGGTCCATGATCTTGGAGCACACCTTGAGCAGGATGTCGTCGCCGAGAGGCTCCATCGCGGGCCACGGCTTGATGTTGGGGCCCTCGACCAGCTCGTCGGCCGGCTCAGCCTTGCCAAAGCCCCAGTACACGCGCTTCTTGTACGGCGCGTCGTCAAAGGTGTACTCGCAGGCCTCGTCCCAAGTCTCCTCGGGCAGGTCGGTCGCCGGCGTCAGGACGCCGCCGTTGGCAGCCGTCGCCGCAATGGAGCGGGCGTCCATCAGGGCCACGGCGCTCAGCTGGCCATTACCCGGCTTGGAACCCTCGCGGTTGGGGAA
>CAVEET010000190.1:0-2223 GCA_963614835.1 Bulleidia sp.
ACGCTGTTTGGGCTCGGTGACGATGGCTCGGACGATGCGGGGGCGATCGGTGAGGTCGCGGACGATGCGCACGTCCGAGAGACCCGCCTGGCGGCAGAGCTCGGCGGCGGCGTCGAGGGCACCCTCGTAGAGCTCGCAGGCAAACAGGCCGCCGGCGCGCAGCATGTAAGGCGCCGCATTGAGCAGGCGGCGGAAGATATCGAGGCCGTCGGCGCCGCCCTCAAGCGCCAGGTCGGGCTCGAAGTCCTTGACCTCGTGCGGCAGTGAGCGCATGACGTCGGTCGGAATGTAGGGCGGATTGGAGACAAGCACATCAAAGGTGCCCCACTCTTCGCGGGGAATGGAACTCACCAGGTTGGTGAGGCTAAAGGCAACCTCATCTGCCGTGAGGCCGAGGGCGTCGCGGTTTTTGGTGGCCAGATCGATAGCGCGCGGCTCGATATCGGTGGCGGTGCAGGTAACGTGGCCGCGGCGCTCCCAGGCAAGGGAGAGCGAAATGCAGCCCGTGCCGCAGCCGACCTCGAGAACGCGGGCAGTGCAGGGCTCGGTTGGGGCAGGCGCAGCGGCATCCTGAGCTAAAGCCGTCTCCTGGCCGGCACCCTCGATGGCGATGCCGTATTCGTCGAGCTCGGACTCGGCGGCTTCCGCGGCTTGGGCTTCTGCTGCCTGCGCGGCGGCTTCCTCGGCCTCGCGATCGGCCAGTTCCTCGGCATAGGCACGGCTGCCCAGTACGTCGCCGCCTAGCGCCGCCTCATCGGCAGCCGTCAGGTTAGCGGCACGGCGCTCGGCGGTCGCCCGTTCGTCTGCCAGCGCGGCCTCGGCCTTGCGTGCCTCCTCGACCTCATCGTTCCAAGGCAGCTCAACACGCTGACGGGCAGCAGCCTCGGGGCTCAGCACCTCGGCATCCAGATAATTGAGGACTTCCTCGACGAGCATCTCGGTCTCGGGGCGCGGAATGAGCACACCGGGGGCGCACGCGACGTCGATCATGCGAAACTGCGTGCTGCCCGTGATGTATTGCAGCGGCTCGCCCTTAGCGCGGCGGACAACGGCCGCATGCATGGTCTCGAGCTGGGCCGCGTTAAGCGTCTCGTCCATACGCATATATAGGTCAATGCGCGCCAGGCCCGTGGCGGCGCACAGCAGCCACTCGGCAGAAAGACGGGGGTGCTCCTCGCCGCGCTCGGCCAGGTACTCCTTGGTCCACTCGAGACAACGCTTGATGGTCCAGATCTCGTTTGCCATGGGGTCCTCCCCTCTTAAGCGCCGGACGGCGCGCGAATGTCGGAGCAGATTGTACGCGAGGCCAGCGCATGGCAAGGGGCGATTGAAGGCGATTATCGAGAATCAGCCCAGAATTTTGCTTGGAACCTGCCTGAAATGTTCATTCGTCGACGTCTAAATCTGCATTCGTCAAGCTTTTGACAAGGTTGCCCAAAACTGACCAATATCTAACCAAGAACTTGCCACATCGCTTGACGCACGACCCATCAAAAATCGCCCCGCGACTTCTCGGACGCTTTTTTGAGCATTATTTTCGATAGCAGATGAATGCCGCTAATTTCTTTGAGCAGGTAGCCGGCTTAATGGCCATCAAAGCCGATTAAATAACATCTCAAAGCAATGTGCCCAACCTAGTCATTTAAGAACGTCCCCAATGACTACATCTAAGGCGCCGCAGGTTGAGCATACCGCATCCGGAGCAAGGCAACACCGCAGGTAGAGGACGGACAGCGAGCGGGTCGCATTTGAGACAAGGTGACGTGAAACGAAAGGGCGCTGACCTTCTGGTCGCGCCCTTGAAGTTGAACGTCAGATTGTCCAAATGCGGCCCGCGCAGCGTCGGCTGGTCCGCCGTTCGGTAGAACGGCGGAACCTACACAGCCTGTGCCAGCTTCTCGGCTCGCTCGGCGGCGGCGAGCGCCTCGATGACGGTGCCGAGCTGATCGCCCAGAAGGACGCCGTTGTAGGTGGAGTTGAAGCCGATACGGTGATCGGTCACGCGGTCCTGGGGCTGGTTGTAAGTACGGATCTTCTCGGAACGGTTGCCGTGGCCGATCTGGCTCTGGCGCTCGGCACCGAGCTCGGCCTGCTGCTTCTCGAGTTCCATCTCGTACAGACGGGCGCGCAGCATCTGCATGCAGACCTCGCGGTTCTGGATCTGGGAACGCTGCTCCTGCGACTGCACCACGGTGTTGGTGGGCAGGTGGGTGATGCGCACGG
>CAVEET010000191.1:0-11391 GCA_963614835.1 Bulleidia sp.
ACCTCGATCGAGCTCAACCACGTCGCCAGAGAGCGAAGCGCCCGACAGATTTTGAGCGTAGAGCTTCCACGATGAATTGGCAAAGTTCATCTCAACCCACGCAAACACGCCATCGCCGGCACGGACATCGTAAAAAGCATATCCCGTGCCCTCGATAGGATCCTCAATTAATGTGGTAAGTGAGCCATCGCCCAGGTTGAGCACACCGAGTGTGTTGGCGTGCAGTGCCGATGCAGGCGCCATCATTGCCGCAGCATAGTCGCCATCGCAGTAGTACAGCAATGTGCCCAGCGGCAGCGTCCACGATGCCACCGGCTCAAGATCGATGTCGACTGCCTCGTACTCATCCGTAATCGAGATGATCTTGGAATCGTCCTTGATAACCTGCGGCTCGCCAGCGGCATCATCACTGGTGCCTGTTTTTTTCGAACATCCGGCAAGCACCGTGGCAGCGCCCGCGGCAGCTCCACCGAGTACAAAGCCGCGGCGCGATATTCCGTTCTTGATGTGGTCGGCGATACCCATTAGGCGATCTCGGCGCGGGCGGCCTCGATAGCGCGCGTAAGCTGATCGGCGCAAGAGGTCTTCTTCATGCCGCAGGTATTGCCGGCAAGAACCTCGATCACACGGTCGGTAGGAGCGCCCTCGACCAGTTTGGAGATGGCCTTAAGGTTGCCATCGCAGCCGCCGGTAAACTCGACGTCCAGTACCTTGCTGCCGTCGTCGGAAAGATTGAGATGGATATTGCGAGAGCACACGCCCTGAGGCTTGTAGTCAAAGCTAATCATTGAGATCCCCTCTCATAGAGAAATTTCAGATGTCTATTATCCCCGCCCGGGCCGATATAGTATCGCGGGCACCGATTCAACATCCTACGATGCACAAACCGGTGACTGCAATACTAACGATTCGCGTCCTGAGCGTGAACTTCACGCTTCTCTTGATACATGTTATGGTCGGCAACGCGGTATATCTCGGCTAGCGTACAGCCGGGTGTCTCTACCGTCGCGATACCAAATGACGCGCTGACGGCCAGCGCATCATCGCTCGCCGCAGCAAGACCGCGGCGAAGATCTTGCACCAATTGACGCGCGGACTCGCGATCAGTGTAGGGGCATATCAACAAAAACTCATCTCCACCAACGCGCATGGGCACAAACTTCTCGCCTGCCACCCGCCTCAATACAGACGCCGTACGCCGCAGCAACTCATCGCCCATTTCGTGACCGTAAAGATCGTTGGTGCGCTTGAGGTGGTTGCAGTCCATCATGATCACACTCACGGGCAGGGATTTGTTCACCGAGTCGTCGCCAAGGGACTCAAGGTAATTTCTATTGCGAAGCCCCGTCAGTTTGTCCTGAAAAGAAAGCTCTTCGGCGCGCTTTGCCATCGAGATGTTATGCGTCGCCACGACGACCGATTCCAGTCGGCCCCGCTCATCGCGACGCTGCGGAACAACCTGCAGCGAATACCAAGCACCTCGGCAATCTCGCACCTCGGCATCCAAGTGCGGCACGCCCTCCATACGGTCCCGAAGCGTACTTGTATCTATGAGTTCCATGACCACTTCGCGGCTTTCGGGACTCACAACGTCTCGACAAACCGTGTCCAAAAAGTCATATGCCTCGGTATGCTCAGCAAATATTTTCGCCATCGACGGCGACATGTTAATTCCCTCGATCTCGAGCGTATCGAGATGCAACAGAAAGGTCGACTCATACGCAGAACTGATGGCATTGATGATGCCGAGCTGCTTGTCCTTTTCGGCCAAGTTGCGACGGTCGGCAATAGTGCGCACCAACAGCACTACGACCCAAAACGCCAGGCACGCCAGCACGCCGGCAGCGACAAATGCAATCCTGCCAGACATGACCTCGGATTTGGGGTAGAGCGCAAACAGGCGGTAGTCCTTATACGCCGCACGCACGGCATACCAGGTAGTTCCCTGATATTCGACGCGCGTTAGGCCTTCGTCTTTCCAGTCAGTTCCGCTATCGGCAAGAAGTCGGGCAAGGGCTATATCGACGGTCGAATCGTTTGAGGATACGATTTGCGCATCGCGCATCACGAACACCGTTGGACCCTGATGGAACGTGTTGTTCACGAGCACGTCGGCGATAGTGTACGAATAGTCATCGGCGGGCTCAGCCGCAAGCGACCGATATACTAGCGCCACGCCGTCGCCGTACGGAACGGCGCTCACGGCAAAGTCGACACCGCGACGCTCAACGACAGTCGAGTAGGACACCTTGGAGCCTCGATACATCGATGCGACCGGCGAACAGGCCAGCTCCTCTCGCCACAGCATCAGAGGATCGCGACCGTCGACATCGTAATGAGCGACCATTTGGCCGTCGGCGTTCATGACCAACATTCCCGAAAGGTGCTCGTTATGGACGTATTCCTCGACCAGAGCGTCGTTGACTTCAACGCGATCATGCGGCAAGAACGTCACAAACGACTCGACCGCGGCATCCAAATTGTACGTCGCCTCGGTTTTTCTTCCCTGTTCATATCGGTCATATTTTTTGCAGGCGTTTTTTAGAAACACCATGGTTTCCTGGCCAAACCCAAGCGTTTTATCGAGACAGCGATGCGTACCGACCATGTAGAGCAAACTCAATAGGACAACGCTGGCCACAACGCCGATAGCCGCGGCGACCAAACCCTTTCGACGCAAGCGGCACTTGTCATTTGTCATGATTCCGCCCTTTGCCCGTCCGCCGTCGCTCCTGCCTTGTAATTGCTCACAATACGATCAATCGTGCCGTCCCGATCCATGTCGAACAGCACGGTATTGAGGTTTTTGACGTACTCCCCCTCATAGCTGTTCTCAAACGCAACGCCCAGGTCAACTGTCATAACGTTGTCGGCAAACATGCGATAAACACCGGGATACTGCGCGACGAGCCGGTCGAGCGATTGAACGTCCGCCATCCAACAGTCAACATAACCTTTGACCAGGGCAGCTTTGCAGAGTTCGGCAGAGCCATATGATTTGATGTGCACATCCGGCGAGATACCCAGGTCCCCGGCAAGCAATCGGCGTTCACTCACCGAACCCGCAATCACCGCAATGGCCTTGCTTCCATCGAGAGACGTCAAACCCTTGATACCACTCGTTTTCTTGGCGGCGACCGAGACTGTCACGGTCAGATACGGCTCAGTCCAGTAATAATCGTCTTCGCGATAATTGGGCGAATAGTCGCACCACAGACAATCGATATCGCCGTTTTTGAGCAGGCGATCGCGATCATTCCAAGATATGTCAACAAATTGCGGTTTGGTTCCAGCGCGCTTGCAGGCCTCGCGGGCGATATCGATATCGATACCGGCGTAATCGCCTGTGGTATCGACATACACATAGGGGTCATTATCCGTAACGCCAATCTTGAGCACCGGGAGATCTTTATCGGCTTCATTCGAGGAGGAAGGACTGCGTCGAACGGTATACGTCAGGGCGCCCGCACAGACGGCAACAAAGAGTATGAGCACAAACGAGACGATAGCGCCTCGTTTAATACGTCTGGGCACGTGCCTCCTTTCATCAAAACAGCAGCCGAATTTTCATTCTATTACCGGAGCCTGCGGCAGCAACGAAAAAAAGCGCCTCGCCCAAGACGGGCAAGGCGCCAATGGTTGAAATGTATCCGCAAGCGGTCGAATAAAGCCAGCCTACTCGAAGCTCAGCTGCTCCAGACGATCAAAGACCGTGTCGATACGGGTGAGGAAGTCCCACGGATCAAAGATCTCGTCGAGCTTCTCCTGACTGACGGTGCAGCGCGGGTCGGCCTCGAGACGCTCCTTAAAGGTGGGGCCGGAGACACAATCCTGTACCTCGTGCCAGGTTGCCATAGCGTTCTCCTGCACAATGGCGTACGCGTCCTCGCGGGTGATGCCCGTGTCGACGAGGGCGAGCAGCACCTTGGAAGAGAAGATGAGGCCGCGGGTCTTATTGAGGTTGGCCATCATGCGGGCGGGATACAGCTGCAGGCCGTCGATAACGCGGATGAGGCACTGGAACATGTGGTCGAGGGCGATGAAGCTGTCGGCCTGGGCGACACGCTCGGCAGAGGAGTGCGAAATGTCACGCTCGTGCCACAGGGCGACATTATCGAAGGCAACCTGGGCGTTGGACTTCACGACGCGCGACAGACCGCAGACCTTCTCCATGGTGATGGGGTTGCGCTTGTGCGGCATGGCTGAGCTGCCCTTTTGGCCCTTACGGAACGGCTCCTCGGCCTCGAGCGTATCGGTCTTCTGTAGATTGCGAACCTCGGTAGCGATGCGCTCACAGGTGGCCGCTGTAGTGGCAAGCACGCCGGCAAGGTAGGCATGGTGATCGCGGCTGATGACCTGCGTGGACAGAGGATCGTGGACCAGGCCCAGGTGCTCGCAGACGTACTCCTCGACGAACGGCTCGATGGAGCTGTACGTGCCGACAGCGCCCGAGATAGCACCGAAGGCAACATTCTTGCGGGCGTCCTCAAGACGATCCAGATCGCGCTTGAGCTCCCAGGCCCAAGAGCCAAACTTCATGCCGAAGGTCATCGGCTCGGCGTGGATGCCATGAGTGCGGCCGGCACAGAGCGTGTTGCGCTCCTCAAAGGCGCGACGCTTGCAAATCTCGCCGAGCTTCTTGACGTCCTCGATGATCAGGTCGCAGGCCTGGGTGAGCTGGTAGCACAGGGCCGTGTCGCCCAGATCCGAGCTGGTCATGCCATAGTGAACCCAGCGGCTGGGCTTGGGGTCGCCCTCGGGAACATCGGCATCGATGTATTCCTTCATGTTGGTCAGGAAGGCAATGACGTCGTGGCGCGTGACTTCCTCGATCTCATCGACCTTCGCCTTCTCAAAGTTGGCATGGTCGCGGATCCACTGGGCCTCGTCTTTGGAAATACCGATCTTGCCGAGCTCCGCCTGGGCCTCGCAGGCCAGAACCTCGATCTCCTGCCAAATGGCGTACTTGTTCTCGAGGGAGAAGATGTGTCCCATCTCCGGGCGGGTATAGCGATCGATCATAGCGGCTCCTTTTTGGTTATTGGCACGTTGGTCGTAACCCAACCATTGTACCGTGCGCAGGTGTAAGTATGGGCAGCAGGCATTAACCTAACATTTTGGAATTGGAGTGGGCAACGAGGATGGGTCGCGGTGTCACCACAGCAGGCGGCAATAGTTCCGTGAACTAATGTAATTTTCGCACTATCTGCGAAGCTACATGCGAAATTACATTAGAAGGAGACGTATTGTTTGCCGTTTTCCCTGGCAGCTGGCCTGCAAGGTCAATGGAAAGCGCAAACATTATATGCATTGAAATATATGAGCTCACAGCTGGTCTACAGTCTTATGTGCGACTGACTAATGTAGCGAGAGATATAATTACATTAGTTGCGGATTAAATTACATTATATGGAGTGTCATGATACGAAAACCGAGCGAAATGCCCTCCCTGCTTCTGCGCATCATTGCCGACGTCGAGACCGAGGTCGTCGAATACAAGGCAGCAAAGCAGAACTATGATTTCGAGGACATTGGCAAGTATTTCTCCGCCCTCAGCAATGAGGCCAATTTGCGCAAGGCAGAGTGTGGATGGCTTTTCTTTGGCATTTCAAACAACCGCCAAATAAAGGGGACCGCTTACCGTAAAGAATCCCAAACGCCAAGCGTCGGCCTGCGACGCCTAAAGCACGAGATCGCCCAATGCACAAATAACGGCATGACTTTCGAAGAGATTTACGAGTTTGAGGTTGATGGCAAGAGAGTTATTGCTTTCCAGATACCGGCCGGCAGCTTCGCAACGCCAACGACTTGGCACGGAATCCCCTGGTCACGTGAGAATGAATCCCTCGTAGAGATGCCCAAGTTCAAACTCGACGCCATCTATGGGCAGAGTCGACCCGACTGGTCGCGTCAGATTGCCTACGAGGCAAACCTCGATGACCTTGATCCAGAGGCAGTTAGCTTTGCGTGCTCCAAATTCGTCGAAAAGTTCGGAGAAAGCCAGCCAGCCATTCGTAGCCTCGATGAAGAATCCATCCTCAGCAAGATGGCGCTTGTAATCCACGGCCACGTGAGCAATGCGGCGCTCGTTCTTCTGGGCAAACCGGAATCGAGCGTCTTTCTGGGTGGTATCGAGCCGCGCATCACTTGGACGCTCTACGCGAGCGACGGCTCCACTATGGCCTATGAGCACTTTGAGCCGCCCTTCATTCTGCAGGTCGATCGTATCCTGGGAAAGATAAGAAACGAAAAATATCGCTTCTTCGACCGTGAAGAGACGCTGTTTCCCACCGAAGCGCATCGTTACAGTCCCGAAGTCATTCGAGAACTTCTCCATAACGCCATAGCACATCAAGATTTCAGGATGTCAGGAAAGATCAACGTTCTCGAGTATGAGGACAAACTTGTATTCAAGAACGAGGGCGCCTTTATCCCCGGGACGATAGAGAATGCGCTCGCGAGCGGTTACAAGCCGCCGTACTATCGTAATCCCCTGCTTTCAAGTGCCATGAACAAGACGGGCATGATGGACCGCAACGCCATAGGCATTCGCAACGTCTTCGATATTCAGCGTAACCGCCTGTTACCAATGCCCACCTACGATCTATCTGAGGCTGGACGCGTTGCCGTGACACTGTACGGTACGGTACTCAACGAGGACTATTCTCGACTCCTCGCAAGCAATCGAAATCTTGATTTGGCGACAGTGTTGCTGTTAGACCTCGTTCAAAAGGGACTACCCGTCACAAAGGAACAGTCACGCCTGCTTCACGAACAAGGCCTCGTTAGGGGCCGTTACCCCAAACTGACGGTCTCAGCCGAGGTGGCAGCAGCCACCGGTGCCCACAGCGAGTATGTGCGAAACAAGGGTGTAGACAACAGCGTCTTCAAGGAGTTGATCTTGGAGCTCCTGCGCGTGCGCCCATGTTCAAGAGCGGAGATTATCGCAGGGCTGGATCATGCCTTGCCGGCAGACCTTACGGCAAAGCAAAAAGGCGACCATGTAAGCTATCTACTCCAAAGCCTACGGAAAGCTGGCCGCATCACCAACGCTGGAAGCACTTCGGCAGCTGAGTGGCACATAGTCGAGTGATATGGCTCGCGATTTCGGTTCTGCCAAACAGGCACATTCCAAGCCAAGTGCGCAACTAGCCCAGAATGTGCCTGACTACCAGTCGTGATAGGACGCATCCTCCGTCGCCTGGCATCGCACAGCGTCAGGCAACAGCGCATATGGTTGATCCAACTGAAGTCGACACCCAGTCGGGCATTGCAACCTTGCGAGACGGCAGTCTCATACAACAAAAATAGTTCCCTGCCACTCCATGCATGAGCGGCAGGGAACACTCATGGCGGATCATTTCTCAAGTTCCACCTTCCTCAACCGTAAAAACGTCCAATGTCTTAGAGGCCGTTTTTGCATTTGTTGGCTTCTGTTTCTTTAATTAAAAATCATCCTTTACCTGCTGATTCGTGATATTTTGCTTGTCTACATCTAGGTATAGACCTATACTAATTCCTATTATGGCTAAGCTATGTCCTTGGGAGGTGCCATGCCGTCAGAAGCTCAGAAGCGAGCCGATCGTAAGTACAAGCACGACAAGACCCAGCAGTTCTGTCTGCGGTTCTATCCCGCCGAAGAGGAGATTTGGTCATTCCTCTCCGCACAGGAGAACAAGCAGGGATTTCTTAAAGATTTGATTAGCCGCGAGATGGGCGTCGCATCGGGCGGCCCCGCACGCGTTGATACCAACGCCAAGGTTGGAAGGACGGAATCGTAATGTCGCAAGTGAGCAAGACTTCGGTCATCCAGCCGGAGACTATACTGGACTTCATCGACGGCGTGACGCAGCGCAGGGACACCCCTGAGGAGCGAGTGCGCCAGGAAATCCTAAAGTCCCTCGTGCGTGAGTACGGTTACAAGAAGGAGCAGATCGGGGTCGAGGAGTCGATCAAGTTCGGCAGCAACCGAAAAGCGGTCGACGTCGCCATCTGGGAGCCGGGAAAAGCGCACACCCAGGAAAACATCCACATCATCGTCGAGTGCAAAGACCCCAAGACCAAGGCCAAAGGCAAAAAAGACGGCGTAGATCAAATGCACTCCTATGCGTCTGCCTGCATGAACTCGACCTATGGCATGTGGACCAACGGCGACGAGTTGCTTACCTTCCGTTACGTGGTGGACGATGCCGGCAAGCGCGGCCCCGAGGCCGTGCCCGATCTGCCACATGCTGGTGGCGAAGTACCCGACGACGCGCCGCGCTTCGACCAGTTGCGCCCCGCCGCCAGTGACTCGCTGCTGTACTCGTTCCGCCGCTGTCACAACTACATCGCCGGAAACCAAGGCATCCAAAAGGCCGAGGCATTCCTTGAACTGCTCAAGATCATCTTCTGCAAAATCCAGGACGAGCGCGACTCCGAGACGCCAACGTTCTACATCACGCCGACCGAGCGCCAGGGCGCCGCGGGTAAGAAGAAGTGCCGCAAGCGCATCGAGGCACTCTTTGGAAACGTCAAGCAGTCGTACGAGACCATCTTCAAGGCCGACGAGCGCATCGCATTAACCGACGATGTGCTCGCCTACATCGTGGCGCAGCTGCAAATGTATTCCCTGCTCGAGAGCGACGTGGACGTTAAGGGCCACGCGTACGAGACAATCGTGGGCTCCAACCTGCGTGGTGACAAGGGCCAGTTCTTCACGCCGCGCAATATGTGCCACATGATGGTGCGGATGGTCGACCCGTCCGAAAACGACGTCATCCTCGATCCCGCCATGGGCACCTGCGGCTTTTTGGTCACGGCCATGAATTACGTGCTTGAGAAGATCGGAGACTCCGTCGAGGTGAGCGGGCGCAGCAAAGCAGCCAAACAAGAGGCTCTGATCGCGCGCAAGCGCGAGTTCCTGTCCAAGCATATCGTGGGCATCGACTTTGATCCCATCCTAGTGCGTGCTTCCAAGATGAATATGGTTATGAACAACGACGGCACGGGACAGCTGTTCCACGCCAACTCGCTCGAGCCGTTCTCGGGCTTTGAACCCAAACTGCAAAAGGCGCTGCGCCTGGACGCCGCCGACGTTGCGGCAAATAAGGCGCTGCAGCCGGGGCACGGCGTTACGGCGATTATGACCAACCCACCTTTTGGCTCCAAGATTCCTATCGAAGACCCGGCGATTCTGGAATCCTTCGACCTTGGACACACCTGGTCGTGGTCCGAGGAAGATGCCGAGTGGAGCATGGAACCCAAGCTCTTCTCATCTCAGCCGCCCGAGATCCTCTTCATCGAGCGGTGTATCCGCCTGCTTGAGCCCGGCGTGGGTGTGGCGGCGCTCGTCATTCCCAACGGCATCCTGGGCAACCCGGGTCTGGGCTACGTGCGCCAGTGGATTTTGCGCCATGCGCAGATCCTGGGCTCGGTAGACATGCACCCGGATGCGTTCCAACCCAACGTGGGCGTGCAGACATCCGTCCTTGTGCTGAGACGCTGGGACAGTGAGGAAGAGGCATACTGCAAGGACGGTACCTTCCAGGATTACAAGATATTTATGGCCATCTGCGACCACGTAGGGCACGACAAGCGTGGTCAGACCACCTATGTACGCGACGATGACGGCTACCCCATTGTGCAGGAGCAGACCACCGCGGTGACGGGCAACGTGGGCTCCGAAGAGGAGAGCAGCCACACCTCGAAGGAGCGCGTGGTGGACGACGAGACGATGGCGATAGCCGGCGCCTTCTTTGAATGGAGGCGAGACCAATGACGAGCGCGCCTTTGGTGAAGAGCGTCCGACTTTCCACCGTGCTGGGCGGCGATGTGAGGCTCGAGGCGTCAACCTACCTGCGCGACGGGTACGGCTTCGTACGCCTTGCCAACCAGTGCGACAACCACAAAAGGCTCGGTGACCTTGCCGACATTTGGCAGCCGAGCAGACTGACGGGGTATACCGTGCCGGAAGGCAAAGGGCTACCCTTCTTTACCGCCGGCCAGGTGTTCGAGGACTTTCCCCGAGTGAGGAAGTGGCTCGCCGCGCCTTTCGTACCCCAGGCTGATTCTAGATTCGTCAAGCAGGATTGGCTGCTGCTTTCGCGCTCGGGCGTGGTGGGCAACGTTACCGCCGTGTACCCGCATCACGTGAACAAGGTCATCACGGACGACCTGTTGCGCATCGAGCCGAAGGACCAAGACGAGTACGGCTGGCTCTACGCGTATATGAAGACGGACTTCTTCAAGCAGATCGCACGAGCGTCTCAGTACGGTCACATGATCAAGCACATCGAGGTGGCCCACGCCAACGAGTTTCCGGTCATCATGCCCGATGCGGCCACGCGCAAAGCCATCGGCGACAAAGCCGCCAAGGCCGTGCGCCTGCGCGGCGAAGCATGGAAGCTGCGGGGCCAAGCGTTTGAGCTGCTGGAGAAACATCTGAAGGCAAGAAGCGATTCACCGGTTCATAACACTGGATCAAAACGATTTTGCGAAGTGAGACTTAGCGAAGTCTTGCAGAACAGACTGAGGCTTGATGCCGATAGCTATGCTGGAAATATCGATGACATTGACGACTTGGTTACCAGTGGAGACTGGTGCACTCTTGGCAATGTAACAACCTTCTGCTCGGATCTTGGTCGTTTTGCGCGTGTCTACGGCAACGGCGGTAGAGCGTATGTGTCAGCCTCAGAACTTTTTGATGTCAATGCGGCGCCGACTAAAATGATCTACGCCAAACTCGTTAACAACTGGGAGAAATACATTCTGCATAGCGGAACGATCATCATGGCTTGTTCTGGCCAGAAATACGGCATCCTTGGCAGGGCCATCATGCTTACGGAAAATCAAGAAGGTCTTTTTGGGAGCCACGACCTGATGCGCATCAAAGTTGACGAAAGCAAGGTGCGTGCAGGGTATCTCCTGACTTTCCTGAATGATCCTCTGCTGGGTCGCCCCTATGTTGTTCGTAACGCATATGGAACTTCAATCCCCCATCTAGACTCAACGGATTTACGCTCCGTTAAGGTGCCGAGGCTTGCCGTAGACGTCGAATCCGCCATCGCCGACCTTATGGACAGGAGCGTGAGCATCTCGGCCAAGGCTGACCGACTTGAAAACGAGGCGACGAAGCTGGCGCAGGAGCAGGTCGATATCACCATCGGAGAGATTATCTCAGACGCCTAATAGGCCCATTAAATGCTTGGCATCTCATACCCTTAGCATACAAGACCAGCGCTGACGGTACCCATTGGCAACACTACAAAGTGTTACCAATGGGTACCCTGTCGGGTTCGAGTCCCGGCACTTCATTGAAAAAGG
The DNA here is from genome assembly GCA_963614835.1 of Bulleidia sp. GTDB lineage: Bacteria > Actinomycetota > Coriobacteriia > Coriobacteriales > Coriobacteriaceae > Collinsella. The sequence continues at coordinate 11,305 of CAVEET010000191.1, forward strand.
CACGGTAACGAAACGCTACCGTGCCTGAAATACGAATGGAGCGGGCAACGGGACTCGAACCCGCGAGTGTCAGCTTGGGAAGCTGAT
>CAVEET010000192.1:0-7310 GCA_963614835.1 Bulleidia sp.
TCAACCTTGCCGAAAACGACATCGTCAACATGGGGCTCGCGCGCGCCGTGTCCTCGCCCGTGCTGCTCGCGGGCGACATCGACCCAGGCGGGGTGTTTGCACAGCTCTACGGCACGGTCGCGCTCTTTGCGCCCGAGGATCGCGCTCTTTTGCGGGGGCTTGTGGTAAACAAGTTCCGCGGCGATGTGGAAATCCTGCGCCCGGGTTTGGCCCCGCTCGAGAAGATGTGCGGGGTTCCCGTCGTGGGGGTCGTGCCGTATCTTACGCTCGACCTGGACGACGAGGACTCGCTCGCGCCGCGCCTATCTGCCCGCGAGGCGCGCGGCGTCATCGACGTCGCCGTCGTGCGCCTTCCGCATCTGTCGAACTTCACCGACTTCGACCCGCTTTCGCGCGTGCCCGGCGTGGGCGTGCGCTACGTTTCCTCGACGACCGATCTGGGCCGACCCGACCTGGTGGTGCTCCCAGGCTCGAAGACCACGCTCGACGACGCGCGCTGGCTTGCGGCTAGCGGCATCGGAGCCTGCGTACGCGCGCTTTCGGGCGTGGGCACGCCGGTGCTCGGCATATGCGGAGGCTACCAGCTTTTGGGAGACGAGCTTTCCGACCCGCACGGCAGGGAAGGCGCTGGCACCGCGCGCGGGCTCGGGCTCATCCCTGCAAATACGGTGTTCAAGGAGGAAAAGCGCCTTGCCCAGTCGGAGCTGCGCATCACGGGCGCCCAAGGCGCGTTCTCGGTGTGGAACGGCATGACGGCGCGCGGGTACGAGATTCACGACGGCGAAACGACCGTCTCCTGCGCCCCTGCGGGCACGATTGGCGGCAAACCAGAAGGCGCGGCCTGCGGAAACGTGTTCGGAACCTATCTCCACGGCCTGTTCGACGAACCGGGGGTGGCACTCGCCCTCGCGCGCTCGCTCGCGCGCATGCGCGGCCTGCCCGAGAGCGTCGTGGGTGCTGAGGGCGCGGTGTCCGCGGCCGATCACCGTGCGCGCGAGTTCGACCGCCTGGCCGACTCCGTGCGCGGGGCGCTCGACATGGAGTATGTCTACCGCATTATCGAGGAGGGCGTATGATCCACGTGTATCATGGCGACGGCAAAGGCAAGACCACGGCGGCGATGGGCCTCGCCCTTCGCATGCTCGCCGCAGGCCGCCGCGTCGTCGTCGTGCAGTTCCTGAAAGACGGCGAAAGCGGGGAGGTGCGCCTGCTCGCCGAGCATTTCGGCGTGCTCGTGTTCGCGGGGAAGGCGTCGGACAAGTTTACCTGGTCCATGACGTCGGAAGAACTTGCCGCGACGCGCGAGCTGCACGATGGGAACCTCGCTTCCGCGCTCGCCGAGCTCGAGGGCGCGCAGGAGGGGCTGCTCGTGCTCGACGAGGCGCTCGACGCGCTTTCGAAGGGGCTTGTCGACGAGGCGCTCGTGGACCGCGCGCTCGATATGTCCGCGCGCGGCGTCGAAGTAGCGCTCACCGGGCGCGCGCCTTCCCGCAAGATCGTGGAGAAGGCCGACTACATAACCGAGATGCGGTGCGAGAAACACCCCTACGAGCAGGGGATATGTGCAAGGGAAGGAGTGGAGTACTAGATGGATTCCAAGGAGATGGCGCCCGGCGACATCGAGCGGCGCAGCTTCGAGATCATCACCGAAGAGCTCGGCGGCCGCACGTTCCCGCCGCTCGAAGAGCCCGTCGTGAAGCGCGTCATCCACACCACTGCTGACTTCTCGTACGCCGATTCCCTCGTGTTCACCCATGACGCCGCGCACTGTGCGCTCGACGCACTGCGCGCAGGGGCCACGGTGCTCACCGACACGAACATGGCGCTCGCAGGCATAAGCAAGCCCGCGCTCGCGAAGATCGGCTGCCAGGCCGTGTGCTATATGGCCGACCCTGATGTCGCCGCAACGGCGCGCGCCGCGGGCACGACTCGCGCCGTTGCGAGCATGGACAAAGCTTGCGGCATCGAGGGTCCGCTCATCGTGGCCGTCGGCAACGCTCCCACAGCACTTCTGCGCCTCGCCGAGCTCATGGACGCGGGGAAGATCGCGCCCGCGCTCGTCGTTGGAGTGCCGGTTGGGTTTGTGAACGTGGTCGAGGCGAAAGAGGAGCTACTCGCGCGACGCGTGCCGGCCATCGTCGCGAGGGGTCGCAAGGGCGGCTCGACCGTGGCGGCCGCCATTATGAACGCGCTGCTCTACCAGATCACGCGCCCAGGCGGCCCGAAGTGACGGCCCCCGCATCCGCGCCGGCGCTGCGCATCTTCGCCGGCACCACCGAGGGCCGCCTTCTGTGCGAATGGGCGAGCGGGGCGGGCATCCCCGCCCGTGCCTACGCGGCAACCGAGTACGGAGGCGAGCTTTTGGGCGAGCTTCCGGGCATCGAGGTGCATGCGGGCAGGCTCGACGAGGCCGACATGGAGCGCGAGCTTTCCGGCGCGCGCATCGTCGTCGACGCCACGCACCCCTTCGCTACGCTCGCAAGCGGCAACATCCGGGCCGCTTCGCTCGCCGTGGGTGCACGATGCCTGCGCCTTGCGCGCCCGGCCGAGGCGCTGCCCAAAGGCGTCGTGTCGGTCGCGTCGATCGCCTGCGCGGCGCGCTTTCTCTCCGAGAACCCGGGTCGCGCGCTTCTCACGACGGGGAGCAAGGAGCTTGCTCCCTACACGCGCGTCGCCGATTTCGCGGAGCGCTTCTTCGTGCGTGTGCTCCCGCTGCCCGGTGCTATAACGAAGTGCATCGACGCGGGGTTTTCGCCGTCGCACGTCATCGGCATGCAGGGGCCCTTCACCCGCGAGCTCAACGAGGCGATGCTTCGGCAGGTGGGAGCCCAGTGGCTTGTGACCAAGGACTCGGGAACCGTAGGCGGCACGGCCGAGAAGCTCGCCGCCGCGCGTGACGCGGGAGCGCGCTGCATCGTGGTCACCCGTCCCGCCGAGGGAGGCGGGGCCCTTTCGCTTCGGGAAGTGGAAGACGCGCTCTTACGGGAGTTCGCGCGCTAGGCGCTCGCCGCGCCTACGCGCCATCTCGCCCGCGAGGAGGAGCGCCCCGAGCAAGCTCGACCCGTACAAGCCCGTCATCCACCAATAGCTCGAGGACGACGCCCGGAACTGGCGTAAACAGCCCTTCAATGAGTTGCGGTGAAATAGCGTCTGTTTTTGCTGCTAAATAGCATATTCAGTCTCTAATTCACCGCAACTTGTTGGTGGTGGCTTACTGGTAGCGTAGGCATTCCACCGGGTCGAGCTTTGCTGCACGGCGAGCGGGGTAGAAGCCAAAGATTACGCCGATGCCGACCGATACGGCAAACGCGATCAACACTGTTGTAATGGAGAAGCTTGGCGTGATCGTCCCGGTAGCTCCAAACTCGCTCATGATGCCCGAGCTTGCGGCAAAGAACGTGAGTCCCCATGCCAGCAGATAGCCAATCAGGACACCCAACAGTCCGCCGGTGACGCACAGCGCCGAGGACTCGGCCAAAAACTGCGCGGTGATATCGCGACGACTGGCGCCCAGGGCACGGCGAATGCCGATCTCACGGATGCGCTCAGTCACGTTGGTGAGCATCATATTCATAATGCCGATACCGCCGACAAGCAGCGAGATGCTGGCGACAGCGCCCATGATGAGCGAGAACGCGCCCATAAAGGAGTTGAGTGCATCGATGGCGCTTTTCATGGAGGTCGCCGATACACTGTCGTACTCATCATCCTCCGCGATGCCCTTCATTGCGCGCACCTTGGACTCGATGGTCTTACAAAGCTCGTCCATGTCTGTGCCCTCGGCGGCAAGAGCCGTCACGCTGGGGAATGAAGGATTTTCGTCGCCAAACAGGCCTGAGATGGTTTCGCGCGGCATATACAGCGTGAGCGAGCCCATGGAGTCGTTGCCGCCATCAATCACACCTACAATCTGCACCTCGCCGTTGGACACCTTGATGGTTTTCCCCAGCGCATCCTGTTCGTTGCCGTAAAGCTGATCGGCGCCGCCGCGGCTGATGAGCGCCACGCGCGAGCCTGATTGGGACTCGGCCTGGGAATAGGTGCGCCCCGCAACGAGCTTGCTGGCCCCCACGGCGTCGAGCATGTCGCTATCGACACCCTGTGCCATGACGGTATAGCTTTTATCGCCGGTCTTATACTCGGTATACGCGCTGTCGACAATGCCGATCTGCTCTATCTGCGGCACCAGTTTTTGAAGCTTCTCGATGTCGGACTCGGTGAGTTCTTGCGACGAATAGATTTGCACCATGCGTGCCGCATTGAGGCCCAGACTGTTGACCAGGCTGTTTTGGATGCCGCCGATGAGCGAAGTCATGGCGATAACCGAGGCGATGCCGATGACAATGCCCAGGATGGTGAGCAGGCTGCGCCCCTTGTTGGCTTCGAGCGAGTGAAGGGCTTCCTGGATGAGATCGCGGGCGCTCATGCCATCTCTCCTTTCGGCGGGTTGGCGGAGGCGGAAATCCTGGGCAGGCTATCCACGGCGCTGCGCAGGGTCCGCGGTACATGTGGAATATACGCGCCATCGTGAATGCGACCGTCGCGGATGGTCACGGCACGGTCGGCCTCGGCGGCGATGCCGGGGTCGTGTGTGATAAGCACGATGGTTTTGCCGCGCTTCTGGAGCTTATGGAAGGTTTCCATCACAAGCGCTCCGGTAGCGGAGTCCAGGTTTCCCGTCGGCTCGTCGGCCAGGATGATGGGCGGGTCATTGACGAGGGCGCGCGCGATTGCGACGCGCTGCATCTGGCCGCCCGAGAGCTCGGATATGCGGTGGTCCCAGTGGTCGACGGGCAGCGTGACAGCCTGCAGCGCGTGCACGGCGCGCATTTCGCGCTGGCTACGGGGCACATTGGTGTAGGCCAGCGGCAGCATCACATTTTCGATAACCGACAGGCGCGGCAGCAGGTTGAAGCTCTGAAAGACAAAGCCAATGCTCAGGGCGCGAACTTCGGTGAGATCCTCATCATCGAGCTCGGCCACGTTGAGCCCTTGCAGGTAGTAGTCGCCCGCCGTCGGCTTATCCAGACAGCCTAGGATGTTCATGAGCGTCGACTTGCCCGAGCCCGAGGGGCCGGTGATAGCGACGAATTCGCCGGGATTTACCGCCAGGCTCACGTTGTGCAGGATGTGGGCGCACCCCGCCTCGCTCTCAAAGATGCGGTGCACGTTGCGGATGTCGATAACGGGACGCATTACATGCCCTCGTCGGCAGACATACTGCCCGAATCCGCACCGTAGCCGCCGTCAGCCGTTGCGGCCGCTCCGGTGTCCATGACGAGGGTGTCGCCATCGCGCAGCTTGGTAACCGGCACGTTGGGGTTGATCTCGTTGCCCTGGTCGTCGCGCTTGACCTGTGTCTTACCGACTACGGCTTCGTTGTCGTTTTGCGTCACGACGGTCACCTTCACGCGACGGGTTTGCTTGCCCTCGTCATCAGTCGCCACGTTGACGTAATAGTGTTCGCCGTCTTCGGTCATGAGCGCCATCGTCGGCACCATCACCACGTCGTCGAGCTGCTCGGTCACCACCGATACCTCGGCCGTCATGCCCGGCTTCAGGCGCGCGTCGGGCGCCTCGATGAGGATGTCGACGTTAAAGGTTACGCTGCCGCCGCCACCGTTGGCGGCGTCGGAGTTTGCCACCGACGCGATAGCCGTGACGGTGCCCTGGCTCACGATATCGGGAAACGCGGGATACGTGACGTTGGCGCTCTGCCCAACGGCGATCTTGGCGATGTCCTTTTCGCCCACCTGCACGGTCACCTTCATCTTGGATAGGTCGGCGATCTGCATGCACTGCTTGCCACCGCTCGTATCGCTTTCGCCCATGATCATGCCGCCTGTTACCGTGGCGCCCACCTTGGCGTTGAGCTCCACGATGCTGCCCGAGCTCGGGGCCGTGACCGTACGGCTGGCGGCCTTGGCGTTCGCCTGATCGAGGTTTGCCTGGGCCGAAACGAGGCTGCGCTGCGCGGCCGATACGGCGTTCGTGTCCGCTGATGCGTCGGAGACGCCAGCCGCTGCGGAAGCTCCATCGACGTCCGTCGTTGGGGTGGTCTGCGCGGCAGCTGCGGCTTTCTTCGCATTAGCGAGGTCTTCTTGAGCGGCAGCAACTGCACGCTGCGCCTCGGCAACGTTGCGATCGAGCTCGTCGTTTTTAATGGTCATAAGCACGTCGCCCTCGTTGACGGATTGGCCTGCCTGCACGTTGATAGAATCGACCGTGCCGTCGACAGAAGGGGAGACCACTGAGGACGAAATGGGTTTGAGCTGGCCTTTCGCCTCGACCGTTGTGGTAAACGTGCCCTCGGTCACCATGTCGGTCACCGGCCCGTTGTTGCCTGCGGGCCGTGCGTTGATGGCTAAGGTCACGACAACGGCGATGAGCACAATGGCGGCCACGACGCCGGCCGCAATGCCGCGTCGGATGAGCTTTTTGCGTCGACGTTCGGCACGTTTTGCCTTGAGCTTGGCGTATGCCTCTTCATCGGAAATCTCGGCCGCATCGTTCGCGCGTCCGTTCTGCTTATCGGCATGTACGTTTGTAATCAGAGGAATCGTTTCGGTGGCACCTTCGGGCGTGCGCTCGGTATCATCTGGGCCCGGGGTGATCGTGGGGACATTCGGCATAGCGTCTCCTTTATAGAAAGAACCTCGATAATTATATGCGCCCACCGGTTGGGGCGGGCGCATAGGACGGTTTCTTTCGGAACTGTTAGATTGGTCGCAGCGGTTCCACGTTGTAGGAATGCGCGCGTTGCACTACGAGTGGACAACCACGCACAGGCCGACTTTGATGCAATCGTGCAGTGCCTTGGCGTCGGCCAGGCGCAGGTTGATGCAACCGTGGCTGCCGCACCACTTGTACGACTCGGCGTTATCGAAGCTCTTGTCGTTTTGCCAGGTGGCGTCGTGGAAGCCGATCATGTTGCCCTCAAACGGCATCCAGTAGCTCACCGGGCTCTCATATTTGGGTTTACCGGTCTCGGGGTCCTTGGCTCCGATCAGGGTGCTGCCGCCGTCGTTGTTGTTGATCTGCCACACACCCTCGGGGGTGGCGTCTTCGCCCGGTTTGCCGGAAATAAAGTTGGCCTCCCACACGATATTGCCGCTCTCGTCATAGTAGCGCGCGTGCTGCTCGGACAGGTCGACGTCGATATACGCCTTCCAGTCGGGCTCTCCCTTTGCGGTAAAGGTGTCGGCCTTCTGGGAGTACTTGATCTCGATCTCGCCGGTCTGCTTGTTGTTAATGGCGTCCTCGACCTGCTTGGCGAGCGAGCTGCTGTCGATGGACCAACCAAAGTCGCC
>CAVEET010000193.1:0-11568 GCA_963614835.1 Bulleidia sp.
ATTTCATCGAAATGTTTACGAAATGATAATTATGACTTTCTATGCATAATGATTTATTAATCCCCGTCCCAGAAAAATCATCCCGCGTGGGCTTGTGACTCACGCGGGATGATGGCCTCTTACTTTTTCTTGTCCTGTTCCAGCAGATCGGACGGTGTGCGGTCGGGCTTGCCACCGCGGAAGATCTCGCGACCGTGCAGGCGATGTTCCAAGTCGCGCTCGGCCTTTTCCTCCGTGATCTTGGTCTGGCTTACCGCCGGGTCCTCAATCAGTGACGACACCGAGTTCACCTGCTTTTGAATGCGCTCGGCAATCGTGTCGTCCATGCTCACGATGCGCATCTTCCAATCGATGCTCGTGGCATTTGACGAGCTCTTGGTCCACACGAACGTCAGAATGGCGCTCTGGTGGCCCCGTGCGGGAAACATACCAAAGAAAGAGTCGTGCTGGATATTGCTGTCCTCATCGATATAGGCGTGCACGTTATATACCACGCGGTCAATCTTATCGTTGAGCAACGCGTTGGTCGCAAGTGCCGCAGCCTGAATCTGCCCGTTAGACAGCAGCTCGAGCTCGTTGGCAGACGACGTGTCCAACACCGTCACCTCTACCGTACCCGTGCGCTCGTCCGCCTCGTCGACGCTAAAGTCGAGCGGGAACTGCGTAAAGCCGTTACCCCACTCAAGGCCGCCCTTCAGTGCCGTGGAAACGGTATCCACCGAAACGCTCTCGGACAGATTGGCGGTATTCAGACGGCGCATCACGCCGTAGCCGATCTGCATGCCCACGATCAACACCAGAATGCCGATAACTACGGCCATGGCGGTCTTCGTAATGGTATGGCTCACCTGCGAGCCCGAAGGGTCGTCCTCGGACAGCGGGTCGATCTGCTTTGTCTGGCTTGCGCGATCTTCGCTGCGAAGCTGCGCCAGCGCCGCCTTGTCGCCGCGCTTGGCCGCAGCCTCTTTTTCGCGCATGCGCTCGGTGCGCTTTTTGGCAAGCGTCGGATCCAAAACGCCGGATGCGTCGATCTCGGAGAATAACTCCGTCACTTCTTCCGGAGTCAAAGGGTTCTTCTCAGCCATATACTTCCTGTCATATCAATCAGTCGAGCTCGTGCGCACGCGCACCTTCGAACTGCATTCGATAGTAACGGGCATAGGTGCCGCCACGGGCGAGAAGCTGCTCGTGCGTACCACGTTCCACAACGCGACCATGCTCGACGGTCGCAATCTCGTCGGCATGTTTAATGGTCGAGAGACGGTGGGCGATGATGATCGTGGTGCGGCCGCGCGCCAGGCGCTCGAGCGACTCCTGCACCGCTTCCTCGCTCTCGTTATCCAAGGCGCTCGTCGCCTCGTCCAGGATCAGAATCTTGGGGTTCTTGAGAAACACGCGCGCAATGGCTACGCGCTGCTTCTGGCCGCCCGAAAGACGGCTGCCGCGCTCGCCCACGACTGTGTCGTAGCCCTGCGGCAGCGACTCAATGAAGGCATCGATATTGGCGCGGCGGGCGGCCTCGGCGACCTCTTCTGCCGTGGCGCCTGGCTTGCCGTAGGCGATGTTCTCGCCAATCGTACCGTCAAACAGATAGACATCCTGCTGCACCAGGCCAATGGCGCGGCGCAGACTCTGTTGCGTCACATCGCGCACGTCCTGGCCGTCGATGCTGATGGATCCGTCCGCCACGTCGTAAAAGCGCGGCAGCAGTGAACACGTTGTGGACTTGCCGCCGCCCGAGGGGCCAACCAGCGCAATGGTCTGGCCGGGCTTGATAGACAGGTTCATGTGGTCGATCACGGGACGAGCCTCTTCGCCGCTGCCCAGCTCAACATCCTCGTAGCTAAAGCACACGTCGCGATATTCAACCGCGCCAGCCGTCACCTGCAGATCCGCGGCATCCGGCTTGTCCTGGATATCCGGGACGGTCGAAAGCACCTCGTCCATGCGCTTAAAGCCGGCGATGGCCTTCTGATACGTCTCAGCCGAGTTCACAAGCGTCTCGAGCGGGGTGCAGAACAGCGAAATGTAGAGCGCGAAGGTTGCCATATCGACCGCCTGCAGTTGGCCTTGCGCCACCAGCCAACCACCCAGCAGCACCACGATCACGTACAGCACGCCCGAGAGCAAGCCATACGTCGCAGTATAGACGCCCATGGCGTGATACATATTCTCCTTGGACGAAAGATAGCGGTCGTTAGAGGCGCGGAACTTGGAGCGCTCAGCCTCCTCGTTCGCAAAACTCTTAACCACGCGCATGCCTGCCAGCGAATCCTGCAGCTGAGCATTAATGCCGCTGATCTTTTTGCGGTTGTCGCTAAAGACCTCGCGCATGCGCATGTTCTGCCAAAACATGATGACCGCAAACGCCGCCGTCACCACGGCCATGGCAAGCGCCAGCACCGGGGCAATAGCAAAGAGGATCACAAACGAGCCGACGATCTCGATGCCGCAGATGATAATCCACTCGGGCACGTGGTGTGCCGCCTCGCAGATATCGAACAGGTCGTTGACCACGCGGCTCATCATGTCGCCCGAACTGTTGCGGTCGAAGTACGCAAAGCTAAAGCGCTCATACTGGTCGAACAGGTCCTCGCGCATTTTGGACTCCATGCGCGCACCCATCACGTGACCCCAATAGCTCACAAAGTAGCGGCAGGCGCAGCGAACGGCATACATCAGCACCAAGCCCACCGCGATCATGCCGAGCGCCTGCATAATGGCAGCCTGACCCTGAGTAAACAGCCCACCGGTCAAATTGCGCAGGATAATGGGAAACGCCAGGTCAATGGCGGCAAGCACCAGAGCACAAACAGTATCAGCAACAAAAAGCCCCATCTGGGGCTCGTAATACGAAAGAAACCTCTTCAGCATGTGATCCTCAAAGAAATATCAGCAACGTAAGGCCCTGGAACAAAGCAATCAGTAGTACTTGTCCCAGGGCTATCCCCACTCGTTAAAACTCCGTGCCCCCAAGGCGGTGCGCGATGCTATCGCAGGCCAAGGCGCCTACGACGGTCTTGGCGTCTTCGATCTTGCCGTCGAGTACGGCATCGATCAGCTCGTGCAGCGGCACCAGGTCCACGTTGACAAACTCGTCATCATCGGGGTTGGGCGCATCGAACTCGAGCTTGGTGGCCAGGTAGATGTGAATGATCTCGTCACAGAAGCCGCAGGACGTGACAATCGACGTCAAAAAGCGAATGCGGCCAGCCCTAAAGCCCGTCTCCTCATGCAGTTCGCGCTTGGCGCAATCGAGCGGGTCCTCGCCTGGATCGAGCTTGCCGGCGGGAATCTCGACCGTCACGCGGTCGATGGCGGTGCGGTACTGACGCACCAGTACGATCTTGCCGCTCTCGGTAAGCGCCACAACGGCCGCCGCGCCCGGATGACGAACGATATCGCGGGCGCTGCGGTGACCGTTGGGCAGCTCAACCTCAAGACGGTGGACGTCGAGGATCTTGCCCTTCCAGGCGCACTCCTCCGAAAGAATCTTCTCGTGCAGCTCAGCATCGTGCGGGTCGTCGTCGCCCAGCACCAGCGCCGGCTCGTCAGAGACCTCGCCACCAGGCTCGCCCTCGGCGTGCCCATACATGCGGCTGTCCTCTTCGACGATCTGCGCGTCCACGAGCTCTTCGTTCTTCTCGTCCATCCGTCTCATTCCTCTCGGACTTTAGGCATCCCAGGCGTCGCGGCCGCGCAGCGCGCGCAGGCCGATGTCGTGACGCAGGGTCTTGCCCTCAAAATCAATCTTCTCGCAGGCCTCGTAGGCAAGGTTGCGAGCGTTCTCGAACGTGTCGCCCAGAGCGGTCACGGCAAGCACGCGGCCACCATTGGTCACGAGCTGGCCGTCCACCACGGCAGTGCCCGCGTGGTACACGGTCACGTTCTCCATGGCCTCGGCATCGGCGATACCGGTGATGACCTTGCCCTTCTCGTAGCTGCCGGGGTAGCCCGCGCTCGTCAGGACAACGGCCACGGCCCACTCGTCACGCCAGTCGAGTTCAATCTGATCGAGCTCGCAGTTGGCACAAGCCAGCATGACCTCGACCAGGTCGTTCTTAAGGCGCGGAAGCACGACCTGCGTCTCGGGGTCGCCAAAGCGGGCGTTGAACTCCAGCACCTTGGGGCCGGCGGGTGTGAGCATAAAGCCGCCGTACAGGCAGCCGCGGTAGTCGATGCCCTCGGCAGCGAGCTCGGCCACGGTCTGCTCCATGACCGCCACCATGGTGGCGTGCTCCTCGTCAGTCACGATGGGCACCGGGCTGTAGACGCCCATGCCGCCGGTGTTGGGACCCTTGTCGCCCTCGAGCGCGCGCTTGTGGTCCTGCGAGGTGGCCATGGGGCGCACGGTCTTGCCGTCGGTAAAGGCCAGCAGCGAGCACTCAGGACCAACGAGCATCTCCTCGATAACCACGGTGTTGCCGGCATCGCCAAAGGCGCCGCCAAAGCACTCGCGCACGGCTTCCTCGGCCTGCTCAAGTTCGGTCGCCACGATAACGCCCTTGCCCGCGGCAAGGCCGTCGGCCTTCACGACCAGCGGGGCGCCCTGCTCGCGCACGTAGGCGAGAGCCGAAGCCTCGTCGGTAAACGAACCATAGGCTGCCGTCGGAATGCCCGCACGCTCCATGAGCTGCTTGGAGAACAGCTTGGAGCCCTCCATCTGGGCACCCTCGGCACCCGGGCCAAAGCAGGGAATACCCGCCGCGCGCACGGCGTCGGCCACGCCCGCCACGAGCGGAGCCTCGGGGCCAATCACCACGAGTCCGCATCCGTGGCTCTGCGCAAACGCCGCCACGGCCGCAGGATCGCAGTCGTCGAGAACAACGTTCTCGCCGCAGTTCGCGGTGCCGCCGTTACCCGGCGCGATGTAGAGCTTGCCGGCGCGCGGTGATGCTGCGAGCTTAGCTGCCAAAGCATGCTCGCGGCCGCCGCTGCCCAACAACAGGATGTCGATGGTTTGAGTGTCCGCCTTCAAGGGTGCCTCCTCTATGGATGAACGGCCCGCTCCGCGCGAGCCCTTTGCAAGCAAATATACCCCTCGGCCGCCCGTCCGGGCTGCAAAGGGGTATATCGCAATAACCAAATAGTCCCGATTACTTCCAGAATCGGTTGATGATCTGCTCGCGACCAGCGCCAACGCCAATGAACGTCACGCGGGTGTGTGCCAGATCCTCGATAAACGCCACATAGTCCTGAGCCTCTTGCGGCAGCTCGTCAAAGCTGCGGCAACCGGTGATATCGCACTTCCAGCCGGGGAGCTCCTCGTAGATGGGCTTGGCATGCTCAAAGCGCACCTGATGCTCGGGCACGCTGGTGTAGCGCTCGCCATCGACGTCGTAGGCCACGCACACCTTAATGGTGTCGAAAGCCGAAAGCACGTCGAGCTTGGTCATGGCGATATCGGTGAGGCCGTTGACGCGCGAGGCGTAGTTGGCAATGGGGCCGTCGAACCAGCCGCAGCGACGACGGCGACCGGTGGTCACGCCGTACTCGTAGCCCTCCTCGGTCAGCGCGTGACCGGCCTCGGACTCATAGGAAAGCTCGGTGGGCATGGGGCCCGAACCGACGCGGGTAATATAGGCCTTCATGACGCCCAGCACGCGGTCGACATTCTTCATACCGACGCCGGAGCCGGTGATGGCGCCACCGGCGGTGCAGTTGGAAGACGTCACGTACGGATAGGTGCCGTGGTCGATGTCGAGCAGTGTCGCCTGGGCGCCCTCAAACAGCAGGTCCTTGCCCTCGTCAATCATGTTGTTGAGCAGCAGGCTCGTCTCGGTGATGTAGGGACGCAGGCGCTCGGCCATCGGCAGGTACTCGTCACAAATCTGGTCCACGGTGTAGGTGGGCAGGTTGTAGATGAGCTCGAGCTCGGGGTTCACGCGAGCGAGGGCGGTCTCCAGCTTGTCGCGGAACAGCGCCTCGTCCAGCATGTCCTGCATGCGCAGGCCGATGCGAGCCATCTTGTCCTGATAGCACGGACCAATGCCGCGCTTGGTGGTACCGATGTTCTTCTTGCCGAGCTTCTGCTCAAAGGCGCCATCCAGATCGATGTGGTACGGCATGATGACATGCGCGTTGCCGCTAATCTTGAGGTTCTTGGTGGTGATGCCGTCGGCCTCGAACATGTCGATCTCCTCAAGGACAACCTTGGGGTTGACGACGCAGCCGTTACCGATCACCGACACGTGGTCAGAATACATGATGCCGGAGGGCACCTGGTGCAGGCCGTACTTCTTGCCGTTGACGACGATGGTGTGGCCGGCGTTGTTGCCTCCCGAGTAGCGCACGACGGCATCGAAGTCGCCGGCGACCAGGTCGCAAATCTTACCCTTGCCCTCATCGCCCCACTGGGCACCGACCAAAACGGTTGACGGCATGTTTACTCCTTACATTCATGGCCTGTCTACGCGCCACGCCGGCACGCAGAAGCACAAAACATTCCCAGTATACCCGTGCAACGGGCGCCTGTCCTACTCCTCGGCATGTGCCCCATCAAGCTCATAGAACTTGGTGGATGCCGGCAGGAACATCAGGTCGACGTCGCCGATCGGGCCCGAACGGTTCTTGGCCACGACGATACGCGTAACGCCCTCGTCGGGTCGATCGTCGCGCGAGGCCTCGGCCTCGTCGGCGGAGCGGTCCAAGAACATAACGATATCGGCGTCCTGCTCGATGGAGCCCGATTCACGAAGGTCGGAAAGCTGCGGGCGCTTGCCGGTACGGGATTCAACCTGACGCGAGAGCTGCGACAGCGCGATGAGCGGGATCTTGAGCTCCTTGGCCATGATCTTCAGACCACGCGACATCTCCGAAACCTCGACGGTACGGCTCTCGGAGCGGCGTCCCGGCGGAGGACTCACCAGCTGCAGGTAGTCCAGGATGATGATTGCCTTCTCCTTGTTATGGAGCATACGGCGGCTCTTGGCGCGAATCTCGGTCACTGTGGTGCCGGGCGTATCGTCAATCAGAATATCGAGCTTGGACAAGGTCTGCGTGGCCTCGTTGATATTGGCCCACTGCTCGGGGCTAATGCGGCCCATGCGGAAGTCACTGATCGAGATCATGGCGTAGGCGCAAATCAGACGCTGGGCAATTTCCTTGCCCGACATCTCCAGAGAGAAGAAGCCGACGGTATAGCCCGCAGCGGCGGCGTTGAGCGCCAGGTTCAGGGCGAACGACGTCTTACCTACAGCAGGACGGGCACCGATAATGATGAGCTGTCCCTCGCGAAAACCCATGAGCATGCGGTCGAGCGACGGGAAGCCCGTGGGCACGCCCGCAGCCTGGCCACCGGCCTGGCACACTTCCTCGGCCTCGTTATAGGCCTCGACCATAAACTCGGTCAGCGTCTTGTAGCTCGACTTGACCTCGCGCGCCGTAACCTTGAGCAGCTTGCTCTCGGCCAGCTCCACGACCTCTTTGGTGTCGGTGGGGGCGTTATATGCCAGCGCGTTGATCTCGTTGGTGGCGCCGATCAGCTCACGCAGCATCGAATCGCGGCGAACGATGGCGGCATGGTGCTGCCAGTTGACGAGCGACAGGGTCTGACCCATCAACTCCAAAATGTACGCTTCGCCGCCCACGGCATCGAGTTTGTTGATGCTTCGCAGGTAATCGATCAGCGAGATGGAGTCGATGGGAATGCGGCTGTTGTACATATCGACCATCGCGGTATAGATGGTCTTATGAATGGGCCGGTAGAAGTCATCGGGCTGCAGCTCGACCTGGGCCTCTTCGACCACCTCGGGCGATAGCAGCATGGCGGCCAGTACATTGGCCTCTGCATCTTGGTTTTGGGGAAGACCCAACTTTGAGCCGCGGTCCTCAACCGTCAGCCCGGTCTCCCTATCGTCATATGCCATGAGCATCCTCATTCATATCGCTTGCGAGCATCCATAGTATCAGCCACGGCCCCAAAACGCGCCGCGCGCCGCCAATCATCACCGAACCAAACGGATGAACGGTCCCACGAATAGACCTCACCGCAACGCCCTCTATGGCGCTCGCATCGCGCTAAAAGCAAAAAGGGCGCCCTGGTTTCCCAGAGCGCCCTTCTTAGAACAAGATTGTTGCGTTGCAGCAAATGCTACTCGGCAGCAGCCTCAGTCTCGACCTCGGCGGTCTCGGCCTCGGCGACCTCGGCGGCCTCCTCGACCTCAGCCTCGGCAGCGAGCTCCTCGGCGGTAACGCCGACGAGAACGACAACCTCGGCCTTGATCTCGCGGTACAGCGAGATGGCAACGGTGTGGGCACCGGCAACCTTGATGGGCTTACCGAGCTCGACGCGCTTACGGTCGATGTCCATACCGAGCTGAGCCTTGATGGCATCAGCGATCATAGCGGCGGTAACGGAGCCAAAGAGGATGCCCTCGTCGCCGACCTTGACGTCAACGGTGACCGTCTTGCCCTCGAAGGCAGCTTTGGTCTCGTTGGCGGTAGCCAGACGGACGGCCTCGCGCTTGGCGATGTTGTTGCGACGCTCGTCAAGCTGCTTGAGGTTGCCCTTGGTGGCGGCAACAGCGAGCTTCTTGGGGAACAGGAAGTTCTCAGCGTAACCCTGAGCGACCTCTACGACGTCACCCTCGCCGCCCTTGCCCTTGATCTCATCGAGAAGAATAACCTTCATGATGCGTCTCCCTTCTTAGCCGCGGTCGCGGTTGCCACGAGAGGAAACCACGGGGACGGTGTACGGCAGGAGAGCCATCTCGCGGGCGCGCTTGATGGCGTTGGCGATGTCATGCTGATGCTGCGTGCAAGCGCCAGTGACGCGACGGGGCTTGATCTTGCCACGGTCGGTCATGTACTTACGGAGAAGCTGAGTGTCCTTATAGTCGATGAACTCAGTGTTCTCCTTGCAGAACTGGCAGTACTTACGACGCGGCTGACGTGCAGAAAAATCATTAGCCATGTCAAAATACCTTTCGTTTGGCAACTTCGGCGAACCGAAGCCGCCTCTCACTCAAAAATAGGTGAACAACCCTTAGAACGGGATGTCCTCATCGTAGACGTCGACCGCGGGCGGCGTTGCCACCGGTGCGGCAGGACGTGCTGCGGGCGCGGGAGCTGCGGGGGCGTAACCGCCCTGATCGTAGCCACCCTGGCCACCACGGGAGCTCATAAACTCGATCTCATCGACGATGACCTCAAGCTTGCTCCGGCGCTGGCCGTCGCGCTCCCAAGAGCTGTAGCGCAGCTTGCCCTCGATCGCGACCTTGTTTCCCTTTGCCAGGAAACGGCTCACGGCCTCGGCGCGGGTGCCGAACATAGTGCAGTCGACAAAGTTGGGGTAGTCCTCCCACTCGCCAGTCTGCGCGTTGCGGCGACGATCGTTCACGGCGACGCCAAAGGACAGAACCTGGGTTCCGCCGGCGGTGGCGCGCAGCTCGGGATCACGCGTGAGGTTACCGGTGATGTTCACTCGATTGATGCTCATAACTCACTACTTCCTCTTGGGGCACAAGCCCAGTCCAAAACGACAGTCTTACTCCTGGTCGTCGCGACGGACGATCATGTGGCGGACCACAGCGTCGGTGATGCGCAGGACGCGATCAAGCTCGGCGATCTGGGTAGGATCTGCGTGGAAGTTGATGAGGGTGTAGTCACCATCGGTGAGGTCGTTGATCTCGTAGGCGAGCTTGCGCTTGCCCCACTCGTCAACGGAGTCGACCTTGCCAGCGCCCTCAGCGATCGTGGTATCGATACGCTTCATAACAGCGAGACGAGTCTCGGGGTCGAGCGACGGGTCAACAAAGAACAGCAGTTCATAAGCCTTCATATTGTCACCTCCTCTGGGCAAATGTGGCTTCAGGTCGTGAAGGTGCGCCTGAAGCAGGAAAAGACTTGGTAATAATATCTTTCAACCTCCCAGGCTGCAAGAATATGCAGCTACAACCTCATGACCTCCACATATGCCCATACTCGCACGACGTTTCATGCGCATTCCAACCAAATGCTGACCAAGAGCTTGACGAATTCGATAGCAAGATACGCTGCGGCGAGGACAACCTGAGTCAAACCGCAGGTCGCCGATTGCAGGGTTGTGGTCACGAAATGCATACCACCGGTTCAATCGATTGCCTCAAAATTTTTAAATTCGCTGCCACGTCATTCATGAATACCTATTTTGAACAGATCATCGAGCGGGATCTGGCTGGTCAGGATGCTTTTTTAGTACTCATCTGGCACATGCCGGATACGGGTGCGGAGCGAGCGCTTTAAAAAATGCCAAGTTTTCTGTTTGCACTTTTCGATTCCTCGTGTATACTGACTTTCGCATTTAACGGAGAGTTGTCCGAGTGGCCGAAGGAGCACGATTGGAAATCGTGTAGGCGTCAAAAGCGTCTCCAGGGTTCAAATCCCTGACTCTCCGCCAGTTAATTCCAAAGCAGGCCTTAGTGCCTGCTTTGTTTTTACCCCACGCGGAGGGGTGGCAGAGTGGTTGAATGCGGCGGTCTCGAAAACCGTTTGGCCTGTATAAGGTCACGAGGGTTCGAATCCCTCCTCCTCCGCCATTAGATGGTATAAGCCCCAGCAATGGGGCTTTTTTTGTTATCGGATCCCCCTTGACCGCACGTCCCAACCAAACATGTACACCACCCTCCAAAGATGTCAAAAAATGTCTTTTTTGGAGTGTGATGTACATGTTTGCGTATGACGCGCACCGAGCATGAGTCGATTTGCTCGCATCCGGTATATTTCCCCACCTCAACGGACATAAGATTTTGGTGTCAGCTCGAAGCGAGAGGTCCCCAATGGATACTCCTGTTCTCATTTCGCATAAAACGGCGTGGCTCATCCATCATGCGCCGCGGAACCTGGTTCAAGCCGTCGCACAACGCGACTACCAGATAGGTGTGCGGGGCCTCTCTACCCAGCAACGCATCGCGCGCATTCGCCAGGCACTTACCGACTGCGGTATTCCGTCCACCATGCTCAAGACTATCGACATCTCCGTAGTATTTGCTTTCGAGCGAATTCGCGCCAACGGTGTCACTTGCCACGTTCTCGGCCAAAACCTACCCTACGACCATATTGGCGAGCTTACGCCCGGCATCTTTATCACCGACGAAGCCTTCACCTTCGTGCTCGCTGCCGAGTGGATGGATAGGATCGAATACCTCGAGTATGGTTACGAAGTTTGCGGCGACTATCGCATGGGGCT
This sequence comes from Bulleidia sp., assembly GCA_963614835.1. Classification (GTDB taxonomy): domain Bacteria; phylum Actinomycetota; class Coriobacteriia; order Coriobacteriales; family Coriobacteriaceae; genus Collinsella. Next base: position 11,168 of record CAVEET010000193.1, read on the forward strand.
CAATTCCTCCGACCCTTACACCGAGCAACCAGCCACCACCTCCAAGGACGAAATTGTCGAGCTGCTCGATCGGCACCCCGGCAAACCCGGCGCCACACGCGCCAGACTCGCGCTCAGACACATCTACGACCACTCAGCCTCGCCCATGGAGACCGCATCGTCCATCGCCCTCTCGCTCCCAACAAGCGAAGGCGGCGTTGGCATCCGAGGTATCGAACTCAACAAACCGCTCGAAATCCCTCAACGTCTCTGGCATTGCACAAAAGCCCGATCGCTCAAAATCGACGCTCTTGTTACTTATCAGCGCAGAGAACTCGGCATCGAATATAAGGGCGGTTTTCACGACGAGACCGAGCGCAAGGGCGCAGATGCGGAACGAGAGGCCGTACTCGCCCAAATGG
>CAVEET010000194.1:0-5827 GCA_963614835.1 Bulleidia sp.
CGTCCTCGACCTGCTTGGCGAGCGAGCTGCTGTCGATGGACCAACCAAAGTCGCCACCTTCGACGGCGCACTGCTTGCCATCGGCGCGCGTCCACCAGCGAGTGGAGCCCACGGTATTAAAGCCGTTGGCGAGCTCGGCTGCCCAACTACTGATCTGCGACGTATCGAGTGTGGGGTTGGCCGGATCGGCAAAGCTGATCCACTGCAACACGGAGCTGCCGTCGACCTTTCCGGCGTCCTCGCCGTTGAGCTTGAGGGTCACGTTGACGCCCAGGAAGTTGTTGGCGGCATCACATGCGGCCTGAATCTGATCATCGGTCAGCGTTCCATTGAGCGGCTCATAGGCATCGTTGCCGAGCTTGGAAAGATCTACGGACTCGGCCAGCGAGGCAAGCTCGAGCTCGGCATACTTGATGACATGCTCGCGGTTGAGTTTTTCGTTGGAGCGTGCCTTCTCGACGGTAAACTTGCCTGCCTGCTCGTCATAGGAGCTATTGGCCTCGAACGTGCCCGAACGGCCCTCGTTAAACTCGTCGATGGCGGCGCCCAGGTCCTTCTCAAACTTCTTTTGGTCAAAGGTGTCGGAGAGCATGGACAGGTCGACGTCTTGATCAAGATCGACTTCGTTGGAGGTTGCGGTTGTTTTGGTCTTGCCACTTAAGGATTCCACAAGTCGGACCGGCCATATAAAGGCTTCGTTGTGGCTGATAATCTCTTTTGCGGCAGCTTCGCCGTCGACAATGGGTTCATCGGACTCGGGCTGATAGGACCAGCTAAAGTCATCGCCTGTCACGGTGAGCTTATAGTGCTTCCATGCCGAGTTGACCTTGGTGGCGGCAGACGAAGCGTTGGAGAACGAGACGTCGACGCCGGCAATGGTGGTGTTGGGGTATGCTAGCTGCGAAAACGCTACGATGCCTACGATATAGACAATGACGATAAGACCCAGGACGACAAAGAGCGTCGTCTTTTTGCCTGACTTATTGTTCTCGGCGGCTTTGCGCGCGGGGCCTCGATCGCCTCGAGCGTGCGTGGGGGGCTGCTTGGGCGCATTGCCGTTTGCCTGGCGCTGCTGACGTTGTTGAGGCTGCTGTCGCTGTTGGTTCGGGTGTTGAGAAGCGTTTGCCGCACCACGCTGCTGACCGTGGCTCGGCGCGATAGGACGCGGCGACTGAACGCCGCCGGTGTGCCTTCTCGGCTGCTGCGGATCGGGAATCAGTTGAGTTCGATCGTTTTGCGACATCGTATGCATATCCTTCGATTTTCGCCTTGCGGTTCATCGTGTTTTTACTGGGCTTGCATTATAGCGATTGCCCTGCTGTTTGTGGTACGGAAACGGTGGCATTCAAAAGAGGTGGGACATTTGTCCCACCTTTGAGTTGTTCTTTGCCGCTATCCGCACACCCCGCATTTTGCACAGGCCGAAAGTGCAGCCGGAGCCTGCGCGATGCCGCCCTTTGCCGTCTCGCGCAGCGTGGCCGGCAACGCGTGACCCACCGAAAGCATGACATGTGCCATCTGGTCAAACGGCACTAAGCTCTTAATGCCTGCGAGGGCGAGTTGTGCCGAGCTAAAGGCCGCTGCCACGCCGATGGCGTTGCGGTTTTGGCAGGGCACCTCCACGAGGCCACCGACGGGGTCACAAACGAGGCCCAGCAGGTTACTCAGCGCGATGGAACTGGCGTCGAGCGCCTGCTCGGGCGTGCCGCCGAGCATCTGCACCAGCGCGGCGGCTGCCATGGCGGCGGCGCTTCCCACCTCGGCTTGACAGCCACCCTCGGCGCCGGCGACGCAGGCGCTCGTGGTGAGGTTGAGGCCGATGGCGGCTGCGCAGTAGAGCGCGTCCATGACTTGCTCGTCGTCGAGCTGCAGGTGATCGGCAAGCGCCAGCACGCAGCCGGGCACAACACCCGCGGATCCTGCCGTCGGAGCTGCGACGATCACACCCATCGTAGCGGAGCGCTCGAGCACGGCCATCGCGCGGGCCACGGCGTCGGTCTGGACGACGCCCATCAGGCTTGCACTCAAATCGTTGCGGCTGGTGGCATCGACGAGTTTGGCCTCGCCGCCGATAAGCCCACCGAGTGATCGCTGCGGATTGGCGATGGGAGCCGTGGTCTCCTCGCGCATGACGTCGAGCACGCGGCGCATGGCGGCGACGGCGTGGGCCTCTCCGGTCAGACGCGCCTCGCGCACGGCCATGACGGCGCCGATGCTGAGCCCCAGTTCCTCGCACGCATCGAGCAGCTGCTCGCCGTCGTCGAAGATTTCCTTGGCCGAGACGCCGGGGGAGAGCGACGAGGCAGAACCGGGGAGCTCGATAAACGTTGCGTAATCGACATTGTCGAGCTTGCGCAGCATGGGGACGACGGTGTCGTCGGGCGTGCCGTCGGTCTCAAATACGGAGTAGGCCTGGCCGCCCACTTCGGTGCGGTAGGTGCGGCAGAAAGCGATGTTCACGTGGGCGTAGGCGAGCAGGTTGGTGAGCGCGGCGAGCACGCCGGGGACATCCTTGTGCGCCACGAAGAGCGTGGAATACATGCCCGAGATGTCGACGCCGACGCCGTTAATGCGGCTGATGCGCATCTTGCCACCGCCCAGGCTCTCGCCGCGAACCTGTGCCGTGGCGCCCGTGTCGTCGACCATTTCGATGTCGACGGTGTTGGGGTGGATGGAGGCGTCGTCGCCTTTGATGTCAAAGTGATATTCGAGGCCCTGCTCGCGCGCGAGGTCGAAGGCCTGCTTGATGTTCTCGTCATCGGTGTCGAGACCCAGGATGCCCGCGACGAGCGCACGGTCGGTGCCGTGGCCGCGGTAGGTGTGGGCGAAGGAGTTCCACAGGCCAAAGGTGACTTTGGTGATGCGGCCTTCCAGCAGGCTGGCGGCAACTTGGGCGCAGCGCAGGGCGCCGGCGGTGTGCGATGAACTGGGGCCGACCATGACGGGGCCCAAGATCTCGAATGCCGAGGTCGTAGCTAGTGTTTGCGGCTTGCCTGCCATGACTGCTCCTTTGTTTTGTCCCATCGTCCCGAGGGCGGGGCATAAGGTCGCCTGCTCGGACAGTCCTGCTCGCACGGAGAGCACATTAAGTGCTCTCCGGCTCGTGCGGAACTCGCGATCGACCTTATGCCCCGCCCTCGGGACTAAGGATACATGGTAGAGGCGCGTGTGCTCCAAAATTCATTAGCTGGTGACGCAGCGTAGGCTCATATCGAAACATCTTCATCACCGGATTAATAAAAAAGAAGTACCGGTTGGAACCGGTACTTCTTTTGAAAGTGCATATGTTGTTGTGACCTTAGCGGTTCTTAATTACAGGCCGCAGGCTGATTTGAGTTCTTCGACTCGGTCGGTTTTCTCCCAGGTGAAGTCGGCGTCTTCTCGGCCGAAGTGACCGTAGGCTGCCGTCTTTTCGTAGATGGGGCGACGCAGGTCTAGGTCGCGGATGATTGCGCCCGGGCGCAGGTCGAAGGTCTTCTCTATGGCCTCGACGATCTTGTCCTCGGCAACATGCGCGGTACCGAAGGTGTCGACCATGATTGAGAGTGGCTTGGACACGCCGATGGCGTAGGCCAGCTCGACTTCGCAGCGGTCGGCCAGACCGGCGGCGACCACGTTCTTGGCGACCCAGCGCGCGGCATACGCGGCGGAGCGGTCAACCTTGGTGCAGTCCTTGCCGCTAAAGGCGCCGCCGCCGTGGCGGCCGTAGCCGCCGTAGGTATCGACGATGATCTTGCGGCCGGTGAGGCCCGTGTCGCCCATGGGGCCGCCCACGACAAAGCGACCGGTGGGGTTCACGTAGATGTCCGCGTTGTCCCACGGCATGTTCTCAGCGGCCATGACCGGGGTGATGACGTGCTCGATAAGGTCGGCCTTGATCTTGCCCATGTCCTCGATCTCGGCGGCGTGCTGCGTGGAGATGACGATGGTCGTGACCTCGACGGGCTTGCCTTCCTCGTAGCGCACGGTGACCTGGGTCTTGCCGTCGGGACGCAGATAGGCGAGGGTGCCGTCGTGACGCACGGCGGCCAGGCGCTCGGCTAGGCGACTCGCCAGGTAGTGCGGCATGGGCATGAGGGTCTTGGTCTCGTTGGAGGCATAACCGAACATCATGCCCTGGTCGCCGGCACCGATCAGGTCGATCGGGTCGGTGGTAGCGCCGGTCTGGGTCTCGAAGGACTCGTCGACGCCCTGGGCGATATCGGGCGACTGCTCGTGGATGAGGCTCATAACGCCGCAGGTATCGCAGTCAAAACCGAACTTGGCACGGTTGTAGCCAATGCGGCGGATAACGCCGCGAGCGATTTCCTGCACGTCGACGTAGGCCTGGGTGCGAATCTCGCCGGCGACGATGACGGTGCCGGTGGTCACGAGGGTCTCGCAGGCGCAGCGGACGTTCTCCACGTTGGCCGGCACGCCGTTGGGGGCGATGTAGCCCTGCTCCTGCAGCTCTATTTCTTTGGCGAGAATTGCGTCGAGGACGGCGTCGCTGATCTGGTCAGCGATCTTATCGGGATGACCTTCGGTCACCGACTCCGACGTAAAAACAAAGGACCCGTGTTGGGGCGGGATGGAACGAAGTTCTTCTGACATGATTGTCCTTTCAAAAACGTGTCCCGGCGACCGTTACCATTCCGCCGGGCTCTCTATGCAAGGGCACATCATAGCGCGTAAATCAAAGATTCACACCCTTTCCGCACCTACTTATTGGGGACAGTCTTAAATGACTAGCCTTACCTAAGTGCCGACAGGTTTCCCAACGACTGGTCATTTCGGCACTTGGGGACGTTCCTTTTCTGCCGGCCTTTTAGGAACGTCCCCAAGTGCCGGCAGATCGGGACACTCCTTTTCGACCGGCTCCGAAGAGTGTCTCCGGCGACAGGTCATTTAAGTCTGTCCCCAATGAATGGGTCGGTGCCCTTTGTGCGGAGGTTGCTTTGATGCTTTATACTGGTGCAGTTAGACATCCATCCTGCAATCGAGGAGATTTCCATGGCATCAGACGTTCGCGTCCGCTTTGCACCCTCACCGACGGGCAAGCTGCACATTGGCGGCGCCCGCACCGCTATCTATAACTGGGCTTTCGCCCGTGCTAACGGCGGCACGTTCATCCTGCGCATCGACGACACCGACCCCACCCGCTCTACCGACGAGAACACGCAGATCATCCTGCGCGCCATGCGTTGGCTGGGCCTGGACTGGGACGAGGGTCCCGAGGTTGGCGGCGACTTTGGCCCCTACGCCCAGACCGAGCGCCTGGACCTGTACAAGCAGGCCGCCCAGAAGCTTTGGGACGAGGGCAAGGCCTATCCCTGCTTCTGCACCAAGGAGCAGCTCGACGCCGACCGCAAGGCCGCGCAGGAGCGCAAGGACCCCTTCCAGGGCTATCAGCGCCGTTGCCGCGATCTTGATCCCGAGGAGGCCCGCCGCCGCATCGAGGCCGGCGAGTCCTACGTCCTGCGTATTAAAGTGCCCGAGGACCGCGGCGACGTCGTCATCCACGACGCCGTCCACGGCGAGGTGACCTTCGACGCCAAGGAGCTCGACGACTTTGTCATCTTCCGCTCCGATGGTACGCCCACGTACAACTTCGCGACCGTCGTCGACGACGCCATGATGAAGATTACCCATGTCATCCGCGGCGACGACCACCTGTCCAACACCCCGCGTCAGGTCATGGTCTACGAGGCCCTCGGCGCGCCCGTGCCTACGTTCGCCCACATCTCCATGATCTTGGGTGCCGACGGCAAGAAGCTCTCCAAGCGCCACGGCGCCACCTCGGTGGAGGAGTACCGCGACGCCGGCTACCTGTCCGACGCCTTCGTCA
>CAVEET010000195.1:0-10207 GCA_963614835.1 Bulleidia sp.
CACAACCCTTCCGTGCGCATAGGCGGTATCAATCGTTAGGCTCATGCTACGAAGCAAGGTTTTCCGAGCTGTTTCGCACTCTTTAGAGCTGCGTTAAAAACCCGATCCAACCGCACGACCATACCTACCAAAACAAACCAGTCCCTTTTTGACAGGTTTTGACGATGTCCGGACGAGCGGGTATTATCGAACAGATATTCGATAAGAACATGTGTTTGATGGGAGGACGCGTGGGGCACGAGCGTCACACCTATATCTGCATCGACCTCAAGACGTTTTATGCCAGCGTCGAGTGCGTCGACCGCGGGCTCAACCCGCTCACCACCAACCTGGTCGTTGCCGACGAATCGCGCGGGCGCACGACCATCTGCCTCGCCATCACACAGGCCATGAAGGACTTAGGGATTCACAATCGCTGCCGTCTGTTTGAGATTCCCGACGGCATCGACTACATCAAAGCCGTACCGCGCATGCAGCACTACATGGAAGTGTCGGCGCAAATCTACGGCATCTATCTGGAATACGTGAGCCCGCAAGACATTCACGTCTATTCAATCGACGAATGCTTTATCGACGTGACGCCCTATCTAGACCTCTACCATACCAATGCCAAAGGCTTTGCCTGCATGTTGCGCGATGAGGTCCTCGCGCGCACCGGCATCACGGCGACGGTCGGCATCGGCCCCAACCTATTCCAGGCCAAGGTAGCGCTCGATATCACCGCCAAGCACGTACCCAGCCGCATCGGCATACTCGACGACGAGACCTTTCGCAAAGAGATCTGGCCCCATCGTCCCATCACCGATATCTGGGGCATCGGCCCCGGCGTGGCAGCACGACTCGAAAAGTATGGCGTCTACGACCTGATGGGTGTCGCCGCACTCGACGAGAACCTGCTCTACGACGAGCTCGGCGTCAATGCCGAATATCTCATCGACCACGCCTTTGGGCGCGAGCCGACAACCATCGCCGATATCCAAGCCTATCGCCCACAAGCAACTTCGACCACTACAGGACAGGTGCTCTCGAAGGGCTATGCCTACGAGCAGGCCTACACCGTCTTGCGCGAGATGGTCGACAGTGCCGTGCTGGACTTGGTCGATAAGCACGTGGTCTGCGACAGCATCTCGCTCTTTGTGGGCTACGCGAGCGAGCGCGCCGACATCCGCAGGCTTGATGCCAGCGGTACTGCACAATATGTGGACGGATGCGGACACCTGCGCTCGAGTACGTCGAGCATCGAACCCACCGCAACCGCCGGCCCCGAGCTCGCACCCCGTGCGCCCAAGCCCGTCCAGTGCGATGACGAAAGGCGTCGCCTGGTGCGCGAAGCGCAGGCAATCGATGGCATCTTTGCGGGAGAGCATGGCGGCAAACCGCGTGGTGGCTATGCCGCGCTCTTTGCGCACTCCAACGCCTCGCGCAAGCTGCCCGAGCGCACCAATTCGTTTAAGAAGATCATGGGCTATTTCGATGACCTTTGGGCGCAAACGGTCGACCCTAAACGACCGGTCAAGCGAATCAACCTGGGCTTTGGCAACCTCATGCCCGAGGAATTTGCCACCATCGATCTGTTTAGCGATGTCGAGGCCGATGAGCGCGAGCGCGACCTGGCGCGCGCCGTCCTGGCTGTGAAAGGCAAGTACGGCAAGAACGCGCTCGTCAAGGGATTAAGCTTTACCGCCGGCGCCACCGCGCGCGAACGCAACGACCAAGTTGGAGGACACCGTGCCTAAACCCAAACAACAGCCCGTGCGCCCGCCGACCGCCTTCGAGCGCCTGGCGGACCCCGAGGGCAGACGCCGCGCCGCCGACCCCAAACTTACCGCCAACGGCGCCGTCCGCGCCGGCCGTGCCGCGCAGTTTATGCCCTTTGCCGCCCTCACGGGATACTACGAGCTCGTGCGCAAACAAGAGATCACTGTTGAGCCCAAATGCGAACTCACGGAAGAAAAAGCTCTCGAGCTTTCGAAAAAGCTCGAGGGCCTCAAACGCGGCGACCTGGTGCGCGTCACCTATTACGATACGTACGGCTATCGTAGCCGCACGGGCATTCTCGACGAAGTGTTACCCGCATTCAAGCTGCTCAAACTCAGGGATATCGCCATCAACTTCGACGATATCCAAGGCATCGAGCTACGCGGACGAGCCTAGACAAGGACGCGCATCCAAGGCAAGGCCTACAGCTTCATAACGTAGTAACCCGCATCTCTCACGGCCGCCACGAGAGCGCCGCGGTCGATCGGCTGCTTAGAGCGTACGCGTGCCGTGTGGTCCGTATACGTCACCGTTGCCCACACGTCATCCAGCGCATTCAGGGCATTGGCCACGTTCTGAGCGCAGCCGTCGCAACTCAAGCCGCCGATAAGCAGCTCATCGCTATAGGGGTAGTGGGACGGATCAGTATCCGCAACCACTACCTTCTTGGCCTTCTTGCCGCTCGCGCCATCGCTGCAACAACTCTTCCCGTGTGTCGAAGCGACAATGCGCCGCAGGCCAAAGAACATGCCAACGACAATCACGGCAAGCACAATGAGATTCGCAGGGTTGAGCAAGTCACTCATGCGTTCCCCTTTCAAGTAGCCCTATCTAGAGACCCCCATGGGGTGTCCCCATCTTAACCCAAAAACATGTCCGTTCGGTCAATTAGTTTCCCTGTTCAAACTTTTTAGTTGACCAGGGCTTACTTTCGTGTATAAGTTTTCCTAGGCTAACAGTGAGGACCAGAAGGAGCGCCGTGACTCGAACCATAGACATTCCAACGTTTCAGGCAGCAGTCGTGCGCAACTGCTCTCCCACGCTCGCGGGCATCAAGCCGGCATCGCTCTTTACCTATCCCGGCGTTTACGCCAACCAAAACGGAAAACCCGGCGCCGCCCATATCGAAGGGCGACGCTCTCGCCTGCTCGCCGTCATAGCCCAATGCAACCGCGAGCTCCAGCCACTCGGGATCCATATGAGCGTTTTGGTCTGGCGCCCCTGCGGAGCGCTCATCTATGTGTACCGCCCTGCGGACCTCATGCGATACCTCTCCGACCCCCGCGCCACGACGGCGCTTGCCGCCGAAGGTTACGATGTCCACAACCTGCCCGCATCACTGGTGCATCTCGCCGCGCACATCACGCTGGCAAGCAGAAATGCCGCAGAAAGCGCCTATGACGGCAGCGTCTGCGCACTCGCGCGAAATAGGCACTGCGATACGGGGTGCATGTGCGAGTTCCCCCACGAAATTGGCTATTTTTTGGGCTATCCCTACGAAGATGTCCATCAGTTTATCGTCCAGCGCGGCGAGAACTACAAGGTCTTTGGGGCCTGGAAGGTCTACGCAAATGTCGAGCAGGCGCTTGCGACGTTTGATGCCTACCGTGCCTGCACCCAATACTTCGCCTTTGTCTATCAGCAGGGCTGCAGCCTGGCGCAACTTGCCCAGGCAACCCGATAGAGCATACAAAACGCGGCCGCACGCCGCACAACCGAAAGGAAAACATATGAGCAAAATCGCAGTCGTCTACTGGAGCGGTACAGGCAACACCGAGGCCATGGCAAACCTCGTCGCCGAGGGCGCAAGCGGTGCCGGCGCCGAGGCAGAGGTCATCTCCTGCGCCGACTTCTCCGCAGACAAGGCCACCAGCTATGACGCCATTGCCTTCGGCTGCCCCGCCATGGGTTCCGAGGAGCTTGAGTATAACGAGTTCCAGCCGATGTGGGACGAGGTCAAGGAGACCCTCGGCGATAAGAAGGTCATCCTCTTTGGCTCCTACTCGTGGGCCGAGGGCGAGTGGATGGACAACTGGAAGGCCGATGCCGACGAGGCGGGCGTCAACGTCGTCGATTCCGTCATTTGCTACGATGCGCCCGACGATGAGGGCGAGGCGGCCTGCCGCGCCCTTGGAGCTGAGCTCGCCTAGCGGCAATGAGCTCCGCCCGCAACGCGCTCTGCACCAAAACACATTCGCGTCCCAACAAAAACGGGAGCCGGATCACATCCGGCTCCCGTTTTCTACTATGTCAGTCATATAAAACGGCTACGAGATATTGCCCAAAAACGCCTTGGTGCGTTCGCTCTTGGGATGGTCGAAGACCTCGCTCGGCGTGCCCTCCTCCACGATAACGCCGCCGTCCATAAAGACAACGCGGTCGGCGACGTCGCGGGCAAAGCCCATCTCGTGCGTCACGACGATCATGGTCATGCCGTCGCGTGCCAGGTCGCGCATGACACCCAGAACGTCGCGGACGAGCTCGGGGTCGAGCGCCGACGTAGCCTCGTCAAAGAGCATGACGTGAGGGTTCATCGACAGGGCACGGGCGATGGCCACGCGCTGCTGCTGACCGCCCGAGAGCTGGCTCGGCATAAAGTCAATGCGCTCGGACAGGCCAACCTTGGTCAGCTCCTCGATGGCGATCTTCTCGGCCTCTTCTTTGCTGCGCTTGAGTACCTTTTGCTGCGCAAGCATGACGTTCTTTTTGACTGACAGGTGCGGGAACAAATTGAACTGTTGGAACACCATGCCCAGATGCGTACGTACCTTGTTGAGGTCGACGCCCTTGGCGCACACGTCCACGCCCTCAACGACAATCGAGCCGCTCGTGGGATGCTCCAGACGATTGATGCAGCGAAGCATCGTCGACTTGCCCGAGCCAGAAGGACCCAGAACTACGACGACCTCGCCCTTGTGCACATCCAGATCGATGTCGCGCAGGACCACGTTATCGCCAAAGGCCTTCTGGAGGTTCTTGATGCTGACGACGACCTCGTTCGAGTTATTGGTTTCGCTCATGATAGGACCTCCTTACAGACCGGCGATGTGATCGGCGGGCGTCGCGACGACCTGTCCGGCGCTCTTGGTGGGACGCTTCTTTTTGGTTTCGGCCGTACCCAAAAGCCTCGCCTCAAGACCGCTCACCAAGCGCGCAAGCGGCAGGGTGATGACCAGGTAGAACAGGGCGGCAACCACATACGGCGTGATGGAGCCCGTCGTGGCCACGATGGTGCGGGCGTTCATGACGATCTCGACCACGCCCACGGCCGCGAGCAGCGACGTATCCTTGTAAAGCAGGATAAACTCGCTGGTCAGCGTAGGCAGGACATTGCGGAACGTCTGCGGAATCATAACGTAGAGCAGCGTCTGGAAGGCATTCATGCCCAGCGAGCGAGCGGCCTCGTTTTGGCCCTTGGGGATCGACTGAATACCGGCGCGGAAGATCTCGCACAGGTAGGCGGACGAGTTCATGGCCATGACGATGACGCCCAGCACATAGTCGTCAACCTTGACGCCGGCAAGCGGCAGGCCAAAGAACGCGATGTAGATCTGCAGGAACGCCGGCGTACCACGGATGATATTCACATAGATGCCGGCAAGGCAACGCAGGATGCGCGACTTGGAGATACGCATGAGCGATAAGGCAAAGCCAAAGGGAATTGCCAGCGGAAACGCCACGAGCACGATCGAGAGCGACATGAGGAAGCCTTTGAAGACGATCGGCAGGCTCTGGACCAAAATGACCGGGTTCAAGAACAGGCGCAGGAACATATTGGAGTTCCAGGCCTCGACCCACGGCTGCTCCTTAAGATCAGCCAAGAAGTTATCGAAGGCCGTCACGCCCTTAATCTCGACGGAAGGAATCTTGGAAATCTTCTTGGTCGAACCGTCGGCGAGCGTATAGGTGCCGCTAAAGGCCTCATCGCCGCCCTCGACGGGAAACGTCACGCCGTAGACCTCGACACGGAAAAAGCCGCCGGCAGGCGCCGTCTCGCCAAAGTCGATCTTGAGCGTCTGGCCGTCAGCCTTGCACGTGGGCTTCATGGGCGTACGATCCATGAAGTCCTCGCCCGAGAGCATCGTCAATCGCGTGTCATCGGTACCAAACGTCGTGCCGTCGACAAACGTCAGCGAAAGACCGCTCAGCTCCTCATCGGCATCGGCCTGGACCTCCCAGGTAATGCGCGTCTCGGTACCGCCGACCACAGCGCTGCCCGAACCGGTGTTGGGTCGGGCGGTAATCTTTGCGGTCTCAAGCGCCTGGGCGGTCGTGGGCGCATATGCCCCCGCGCACACCAGCGCGAGCGCCACGGCCATGACGCAGACTAGCTTTTGGAGCAAGGCGGGCAGTGGAAAACGCTGCTCCGCGGCCCCTTTGTTCAGTCGAGACAAGGTGCCTCCTATCGTAGAAGTTGCCGGCAAAACGAGACGGAAATGCTCTCCGTCAAGAGAAGCGCAAAGGCCCTCTCCGCCAAAACGGAAAGGGCCCGCGCGCAATCAAGTAGCTATTTTACTTGATGTTGTACTTAGCCATGAGGGCGTCGACGGTACCGTCGTCGGTCAGGTCCTTGATGGCCTGGTTGATATCGTCCTTGAGCTTGGTGTTGCCCTGGTTGATGGCGATGGCGTACTCCTCGCCGGTGCTGATCTGCTTAATGGTCTGGCAGGTGTTGAACTGCTCGGCGGTCAGCTGGCTGGCAACGGAGCGGTTGGTGACTACGGCGTCGCCCTTATCGGACTGCAGGGCGCTGAAGCACTCGGTAGCGTCCTTGTAGGGGACGATCTTGGCCTTGGGGAAGTTCTCCTGGGCAAAGGACTCGGCAGTCGAGCCAGACTGGACGATGATGGTAGCGTCGGCGTTGTTGAGCTTCTCGCTGTAGTTGTCGGCCGTGATGTCGGTGTTATCGACCTTGGTCACGATAGCCTGATCGTCCATGTAGTAGGAATCGGAGAAAGTGACTTCCTTCTCACGCTCGGGCGTGTCGGTGATAGCCGCGATGGAGACGTCGTACTTAGCGCCCGAAGCGACACCGGGTACGAGTGTGTCGAAGTCATTGTTGACGTACTCGACATCCAGGCCCAGCTTGTCGCCGATAGCCTTAATGAGCTCAAGGTCAAAGCCCTGATAATCGCCGTTGTCATCCTTGTACTCAAACGGAGCGTACTCGGCAGAGGTGCCGACGGTCAGCGTACCGTCCTTGACGAGCGCGTACTCCTTGGAGCCGTCGACCTTCTCGACCTTGGCGTCGTCAGAGCTGCTGGAACCGGCATCAGAACCAGAGGTGGCGTTGGACGAGCCGCAGCCCGTCAGTGCGAGGGCGAGCGCCATGGCGCCCGTGGCGGCAAATGCGCCAAGCTTCTTGAGCTTCATAATCAGTCTCCTTCCGGTGACCCCGTTTGATTCAGAGGTCTGCAAAAACTGATGGCTATTATGCACCCGCTTGGGAGAATCTGCAATTAGAAAACTGATTGAAACAAACCCATAACGTGAATGGAACACTCCACTTTGTGACAGTCGTTACTGCTGTAACGACCTTAATAGCGTAATTTCCGCTGCATAACCTGCAAGTTCGTTCGGTGTCTCCAAAATAAATGGAAGTTCACAGAAGCGGCTATTCGATACAATATTCTGCATAACCTGCATACCGCCGCCAAACTCTTCACTACCCAGATAGCCCTTACCGATGCATTCGTGGCGGTCCTTATGGGCGCCACAGGGGTTCTTGGAGTCATTGATATGCACGGCGCGCAGGCGCTCGATACCCACCACACGATCGAACTCGTCGAGTACGCCGTCCAGATCATGGATGATGTCGTAGCCGGCGTCATTCACATGGCAGGTGTCCAGGCAAACGCCCAACTTGGCCGACAGCTCTGGACGTCTGGCAGCAACACCCTCGATAATGCGCGCCAGTTCCTCAAAGCTGCGGCCCACCTCGGTACCCTTGCCGGCCATGGTCTCAAGCAGCACCGTCGTCTGCTGGCCCTCAAACATCACCTGGCACAGGGTGTCGACGATCATCTGAATGCCGGCGTCGGAGCCCTGCCCCACATGCGCACCGGGATGGAAGTTGTAGTAGTTGCCGGGCAGCGCTTCCATGCGCTGCAAGTCCTCGGCCATTGCCTCCAAGGCAAACTCACGCGCCCGCTCTTTGGCCGAGCAGGGGTTATAGGTATACGGGGCATGAGCAACGAGCGGGCCAAAGTCGTTTTGCTCCATAAGCTCGCGCAGGGCCGCCACGTCATCCATGTCAAGATCTTTCGCCTTGCCGCCGCGCGGGTTGCGCGTAAAGAATGCAAAGGTATTGGCGCCAATGGATAGCGCCGTCTCCCCCATCGCCCGATAGCCCTTCGTCGTCGAAAGATGGCACCCAATCGTCAGCATCTCCAGCTCCCCCTCATCAGTTGCGGTGAAATAGTTCCTGTTTGGCCCCTATTCTGCCGCAAACAGGAACTATTCCACCGCAACTTATAAAAGGGGCATCAGAGATGCGGGCCACCAGGCACTGCGGCTGCGGGCGCCAGCGTCATGATTCCCTACGCGTCAGCGCCAAGTCCTAGAGGGCTAGACGGATTGCATCGATAATGCGCGCGCAGCGCTGTGTGGCGGCAAGGGACATGACGGGACTCTCGAGTTTCCCCGCCCGGATGAGCTGGGTCGCATGCTGGATTTCGCCGTAGAAATCATCGACCTCAAACGGGGCATTTATTTCGAGCATTCGTCCGTCGGAGTACTTCACATGGGCGAGCTCGGGGCGATGGAGACGCTCGATTTCCAACGAGCCCCGCTCGCAGGCAATCGTCAAACGGCTTTCATATGCTGCTTTGCCGTCGCACACCATATGAATGGGTATGCCGCCGACGCTCATACGGATCTCGTCGGCCCAATCCACGCGGCCGCCCGATACGTCACGCCAGCGAACTTCACGGGACGAAACCTCGCACGCGCCCGCAAGTAGATCCTCAAACCACCCGACCGCATAGCAGCCCATGTCATATAGACAGCCACCCTGCAACGGGTCGAGCAGATAACTCGAAGGGGGCTCGCCATAATCGAGTTTTTGCACGCTTTCAATCGAGACGATACGGCCGAGCTCGCCCGACGCAAGCAAGCCCTTCACGCGAGTATGCATCGGGCAAAACCGATTTTTCATCGCCTCCATAAACAGCACGCCGCGCTCGCGAGAGGTGGAGGCAATCGAGAGAGCCTCTTCCTCGCTCAAAACGGCCGGCTTTTCGCACAGCACCGCCTTTCCCGCGCGCAGCGCGCGACAGGCCCAACGCGCATGAATGCCATGTGGAAGAGCCAAGTAAATTGCGTCGACATCGGAGTCGGCAATCAGCGCATCATAAGCCGCATCGCCGCTATCGTCAGCCGTGGCATAACTGTGCGCGGCATCAATCGAAAACGCCCTGCAAAACTCCTCAACATGCGAAGGAGTGCGACCGGCGGCAGCCACAAGCCGCGCCCCGTCCACCTCCTTAAGCGACGATGCAAATCGATGCGAAATGCGCCCAGCGCCCAAAACGCCCCAACGAACCTCACGTAAATCATCACATGAATCCCGATGGCCCACGACAGCCCCCTTCAGTTGCGGTGGAATAGTTCCTGTTTTGCCCCTATTCTGCCGCAAACAGGAACTATTCCACCGCAACTTATAAAAGGGGCATCAGGAGCGCGTTTTGCAAAAGGCCTTAAGCGCGGTCGTTACGGGGCCAGGCTGGAAACGTCGGCGCACATCGTCGAGACGCTCGGGAATATCGATGTGCTGCGGGCAGTGACGCGCGCATTTGCCGCACTTGACGCAATTGCTCACCAGCTTGGGCTCGTTCGTCCGCACCGCGCTCGCCGTAAAGTATTGAGACAGCCCCGTAAACCAACTATGTGCGTAGCTCGCGTTGTAGGCGCCAAAGCAACCGGGAATATTGATGCCCTTGGGGCACGGCATGCAGTAGCCGCACCCCGTACAGGGCACGCGATTCGATTTCTCAAACTCTCCCAGCACACGCGCGATGGTATCGAGCTGCTCTGTCGTCATCGAATCCGGCAGTGCGCGATCCGCCAATGCCGCGTTCTCGTCCACCTGCGCGGTATCAGTCATGCCCGAAAGCAGCATCGTGACTTGAGGATGGTTCCACACCCACGAAAGGCCCCAAGCAGCCGGCGTCTTCAGGTACGGATCGCGTACGTCATCGAGCACAGTACGGGCCCGCGGAGGCAGCTTGCCCGCCAGGCGTCCACCCAAAAGCGGTTCCATCACAAACACCGCGAGCCCGCTCTCCGCAGCCGCCATGAGTCCCGCCGTTCCCGCTTGGTAGCGCTCTCCAGCGTAGTTGTACTGGATCTGACAAAAGTCCCAGTCATACGCGTCAAGCATCGTGAGGAAGTCCGCCGCACTGCCGTGGTACGAAAAACCTATCTGGCGAATACGCCCCGCAGCCTTTTG
>CAVEET010000196.1:0-11658 GCA_963614835.1 Bulleidia sp.
TCTTCCACTGGTTTAGCGGCACTTCGGACGAACTCGTCCGCGCGCGTAATGCGGGTTGCTATTTTTCCGTCAACGAACGCATGCTCGCGTCTAAACGAGGACGCGAATACGCACGACAGATTCCACTCGATCGTTTACTGCTCGAAACCGATGCGCCGGCGGAGGCAAACACAGAAACAAGCGCGCAGTCGCTCATCAGATCGCTCGCAAGGACCTCGATGCGCATTGCCTCACTCAAAAACTGTGACGCAAAGCGCATCGAGTCGGTAGTTTTAGCAAATGCGCGCTCTGTTTTTGACCTTCGCTAATCCCTATGGGCAAAAATGCCAAGGGACATGCGAATCGCACAACGCAGTCCCTATTGGTAGGCAGTACAATTCGGCAGCATTACACCAATTCGTGCATGAGATCACGGTTGCGTGCATACAATTCGTCAAAGATATGACGACGCGACGCATATAACTCGTGGGCAGCCATATCGGGCTCGATTGTTTGCGCAACGCCAAGGACTCGGGCGAGTTCATCCCATGATGCATAGGCGCCACCTGCGAGAGCTGCCATGATGGCATCACCGAAGCATGCACCCACCGTAACCTTGGCAACCGAGACCTCGCGCCCGCATACGTCGGCGATAGCCTGCATCCAAACTGGATTCTTGGTTCCACCTCCGACAAGCATAATGCGCCCAATTGGCAGTCCATGCTCTCGCTCGACAATGTCGACATGGGATGCAACGGTATACGCGACGCCTTCCAAGGCGGCGCGAACCATATGGGCTCGCGTATGCCTTCCGGTCAGGCCAAAGAAGACGCCACGCGCCTCGGGATCGTTGAGCGGAGTACGCTCCCCCGCAAAGTACGGCAGACACAGGAGCCCATCGGCACCCGGCGCCACATCGGCGGCATCATGCGCCATAACCGAATAGGCATCGGGACCACCGTGGCCCTCGGCCTCTACGGCGTCGCGATACAGCTCTTGGCGCAGCCACGATGTGAGTGCGCCCGCCGTATTGGTCCCCGCGCAGATCCCGTAAGTTCCGGGAATGATAAACGTCCCCGGCCACAGGCGGGCATCATCGATCATATGATCAGCTAGGTAGATGAAATACGCCGTACTCCCCAACTGAACCATCATATCGCCGGGACGGAATACACCCGTCGAAATGGCCTCGGCACCAGAATCGCCCGTTCCCACTAAGACAGGTGTCCCTGCCGCGAGCCCCGTCGCCTCAGCCGCACGCCGCGTAATCACCCCGGCAATATCGGTAGCCGACATTACCTCCGCCATCTGGTCAGGCCGGCAGAAACGAGCACATTCCCGAGCATCAACCTTCCAGGTGTAGCGGTCGTATAGGGGAAGAAAATCCTCCGCCAAATAACGGTCCACCGTAAAACGCCCCGTCAACTTTGCGCATAGAAACGATGACGCCGTCAGGAACTTCGCGGCACGTTCGTGCACCTCGGGCATATTCTCCTTAAACCACAAGATCTTGGGAGCAATATCTGACGAACAGGGATCATGCCCGAAAAGCTCGCGTGCGCGATCTGACCCATATTCGGAAAGGAGCTCGTCAATCTGCGGCTTCGAACGTGCATCGACTCCATACAAAATCGCGGGCGCCAGCGCGTTGCACTCGGTATCGACCGGCACACAGTCGCAACCCAATGCGGAAAGGCCCACGCATCCGATCTGTGCCGCGTTAACCCCCGATCGCGCCACCAGCTCGCGCGACAAGCGGCAAAAATCGCCCCACCAAACTGCCTCCGCATCATGCTGGTACCATCCATCACTGGGGTTGTCCGTCTCGTGTCCACAAGAGGCTTGGCAAACGATATTGCATCGATCATCGATTAAAACGCCTTTAGAGGCGCTTGTCCCAATATCAATACCCAGATAGAGCGCCATAGGTGCCTACTCCCCTCGCGCCGTACGAGCGGCAGCCATAAAACGAGCTACCCGCTCAACATCAACCGGGGCATCCAGCTTTCCGTCGCACTTTAAGCACGTGCCGACAAACGCACCATCGTAGTGAGCGAATACGTCAGCCACGGTATTTTCGCGACAACCGGTGCCACATACCACAGGTACTTCGCCAACACGCTCGCGGACTTCATCGGCAAGCTCGCCCGAAGCGCCACGACCGGCAGCCGAACCGCCGATGACCATTGCATCCGGAAGGCAATTAAAGAGAAGTGAATCGGCAATGTCCGCAGTCGTGCGGTCGTTGAGATAAACCTCCCCCTCGCTCGTGATGAAGTGAAAAAGCTTGAGGTCATCCAGGCGCAGCGCCGCCTTGCGACGCATGGTGTGCGCGAAATCTCGATTAATCAGCCCAAGATCACCGGCCCAGGCACCGCAAAAATTGCAGCGTGTGAACTGCGCATCGACAGCAGCGCACAGCTCGATTGTGGCATCACCGTCGTAAATAGCCTCGGCTCCCCAAGGGGTCGACAGATCATGGGACAGAGCTCCGATTACATAGCCCATCGATGCAAGGGTTGAGGGAGAAACGTGCTGCTCATAGGGCATCGAGAGCTCATTGGTAATCAAAATGCCATCGACACCGCCCTGTTGCAACGCTTCGAGATCGCGCTTGGCGGCTTCCACGACCTGCGACACGCTTCCACCCGGGTAATACAGTGGGTCGCCCGGCAGAGGACGCAGGTGCAGCATTCCGATAACCGGCTTTTCGGTCTTGAACATCGAGGTTAGAAACGACATAGCGTGCTCCTTCATAGGGTTATTGCAGGGACGTTACTCCCCCAGCACCTCGACGTACACTTTTCGCTTCTGCGGACCGTCAAACTCCGCAAGATAGATGTTCTGGGCACCTCCACACACGATGTGGCCATCTTGGACGGGAAAGAAGCAACTGTTCCCACAAATCATGCTCTTGATATGCCCACAGGAGTTGTTGCCGGTGGCTCCATAGCTCGGCAGGAAGTGCGCGTGCGCGTAGGGGGCATCGAGTGGGGCGATGCGATCGAGCGTCTCCATCAGATCCGTCTCCACGCAGGGCAGTCCCTCGTTTACCACGATTCCACAGGTCGTATGCGACAAAATAATCGCTGCCAAGCCATTGGTCACCGAGCTGCGTTCGATGGCGGCGTGCACGTCCTCGGTAATATCGATGAACTGGTCCGGAGCAGTCGATAGATAGCTCAATGTCTCGAGCGTCACCATGTTCACTCATCCCCTTCAAGAAAACGCAGGGCATTACCCCAGTAGAGCCTTTCTCGCGCATCATCGCGCATTGGCACGGTATCGAGCGCCCGCTTGAGTTTGAATGCACGGAAGCGCGGCGTATTGCTGGCGAACATCACTTGGTGCGATAGCGCGCGCTCATACCACAGCGGCCCCATATCGACCGTGAAAAGACGCTGCATCATCTCCTCGGGCGAATCGATGTAAGTGATAGAGGTGTCCGTGTAGCAGTTGGGATACTTGAGCAGCATCGCCACGGTCTCGCGCACCCAGGGCCAGCCAAAGTGAGCCAAACTAAAGCGCACATTTGGATGCGTTGCGATTGTGTGCTCAAATGCAAGCGGGTTACTGCGCGAGAGCTCTGCGCCAGGCTCCCAAGACATACCGGCATGGAAAACCACCGGCTTGTTATAGCGCTCGCACAGCTCGTAAAGCGGCTCGGCCACAGCATCATCGGGGGCAAAACCCTGCTTTGCAGGATGCAGGCAAAGCCCCTTTGCCCCCAACTCGGTAAAGGCGCGCTCCAATTCGTCTGCGGCACCGCTCACCTGCGGGTCTACGCTCGCAAATCCCCACAGACGATCGGGATGCGCGGCAACCAGCATGGCAATCTGGTCATTGGTGCCAAAGTGCCCTCCGCATGCCGTGGTTACATCGAGCGGCATGAGCACACTCTTCTGCACGTCGCAGACGTCCATCTCGACTTGAAGCTCATCCCAATCCATGGGGCCCATATGCCCCATACCAAATTCTCGTGACCAAAAGCCGAATCCATCAGGCTCATCACCCGGCTTACAGATCTCGCCGTAGAGCATAGGATGGACCAACATGTCGATAACCATTTCGTACTCCTTTCCAGGCATTTGACCCTAGTACGGCTCAAACGAACCAATCACTCGGGACGACAGCTCAGCGCCCGCCTTCATACACGCCGGAATATCAAGGTCATCGATCACGCCCTTGGTAAACCCGGCAATATACGAGTCGCCGGCACCCACGGTATTAACGACCTTCTCCGCCGGTACGATCCCGCACTCATAGAAGCGCTCACCGTCATAGGCAATGCTTCCCTTCTCGCCAAGCGTGGCAACCGCAACGCGCGGTCCCAATTCCTGCACGTGGCGTACCCAGTCTCGCAGCTCAGGAGTGTCCTCTTCAAACGACATGAACGCATAGTCTACGTAAGGAAAATGAGCCTCGCATGCATATTCGGGATCCCGGCTGAACACCGAGAAGTCCATAACCACCGTCTTGCCCGCATCATGCCATTCGGGCAGGAGGTCCAAACAATTGCCAAACAGGTCGGTATGAATGATGTCATGCTCTAGGATAAACGCCCGGTCATCTTCATTCGGTCGATATGTCTCCATTACGCCATCGATTGCCTCGAGATGCACGCGATCGACGCCGTCTTTCAATGCCATGAGCATCACCGAGGTGTCGCCATCCTCCACCCGCAGATGTGAGATATCGAGCCCCTCAGCGGCCAGCGCCTCTCTCATCTTGTCTCCGTACTCGTCCTTGCCGACAACCGACACGGCGGATACCGAAACGCCCATTCGTGCAAGATGGATACCCCAGTCAATGCCATTACCAGTCGGATAGAACACGCCGATGTTTTGATAGACGTCCGCACAGCAAAAACCAGCCGCGCACGCTTTAATACCCATGGTCTTCTCCAATGTTCAAAAGGGGACCCACCACATGGCGAGCCCCCTTTTCGCGTTTCGCTTATTGTTTTGCATCGGCTGTCCAAGGCCTCATAGCCAGACCGCCGTACGCTTTCTTAAGCTATTCGACGATTGGCGCTCCGTGGCCCCAAGAACCTTCCATGCCGCACACGGTCGAGGCAAACCCGGCAGCAAAGTCGAGCGCGCGCTCGATGGCCTCGGCGCCATCCTCACCGCGCTTGGCGGAATCGAGATAGCACATTAAAAACGAGGTGAGGAACGAGTCACCCGCCCCCATGGTGTCCTTCATGTCCGTTACCGGTTTAGCCAGCTGGCGGTAATAACGCTCGCCGTCGTAAGCAATGCAGCCCTCGGCGCCCGCCGTAGCCGACACAAAACGCGGACCCAGGCCCTTCACCCATGCCAGACGCTCGCGAATCTCGTCCTCACTCGCGGCATCCGCCGCACTAAAGAAAGCGAAATCGACGTAGGGCGCAATCTGCTCGTAGTACTCGTCGGTAGAGTCGTCCGAAAAGTCAAAAGAGACCGTGACGCCCGCAGCCTTCAACTTGGGCAGCTCGCGCTCGGTAAAGCAATAGTTTCCCGAATGAACCACATCGAACTGCTTCATGTACGAAAGGTCAAAGCGATCGAGGACATAGCGCGCATCGCCACGGATACCGCCCTCGTTGGAGCCGAGGAAGACACGGTCACCGTCAACGACGGTCACGCGAGCCGCTCCGTTCTCGCCAATCATCTGCTCGCACTTGTCAAGCTCGATACCCTCATCCTCGAGGCTTGCAATGACATGCTCGGCAGCGGCGTCATTGCCAAAAATGCCCATGTATGCAGAACGTGCGGCACCGCATTTCTTGGCATAAACGGCGAAGTTAACCGCGTTGCCGCCAGGATACATGGTGTGGATATGCTCGTAGCGATCGACGACGTTGTCGCCAAATCCGAGCGCGTTAACGTTAAATGCCATGGCCTTTGTCCCTTCTAGTACTCGACAACACCCATATAGCGACGGAAATCGGGATCGTGAACAAACACCTTGCCGCGTGCGGCACGCAGCTCGCAGTTCATGGCGTAGAACAGCACCGGGTCCAGATAGGCACGGACGCTCGCCGGCACGGCTTCCATACCGTACTCCTTGGCATCGAGCACCATCAGCGTATCGGTATGCGTCTTAAGGAACGCCAGGGCGCGCTCGTCCATAGCACGGCACTCGCTGGAGCCCATCTGCAGGAAGTAAAAAACGCCATCCTGAGTAGCCTCGAAGGGGCCATGGAAGTACTCGGCAGAGTGGATGTAGCTGCAGTGCTGCCACTGCATCTCCATAAGAGAGCAGATAGCGAAACCGTAGGTCTGGCTAAAGTTGGGACCGCTGCCCAGAATATAGAAGAACTCGTGCTCCTGGCAAAGCTTGGCAAAGCGATCGCCCAGCTCGGCATTTACCTTCTCGCGTGCCGGGGGAAGAATCTTATCCATCTCGGCGATACCGGCATACATATCGGCAAGATCGGCGTAGCCCTCCTGCTGATCGAGCAGCTCTGCCGCAAGAGACAGCGAAATGCCAGCGGGGACCTCGGCCTGCGGCACACCCTCGCCCCATGGGTAGACCCACGTGGTCCACTTGCCGGAGTCGATCTTGGATCCAGCGTTGTCGGTCTGGGCGATCACAGTAGCGCCGGCGGCAAGGGCAATCTCGCAGCCCTCGACGACCTCCGGGGTATTGCCACTGTGGCTGCAAGCGATGACCAGGGACTTCTCGCCCAGACGACGCGGACGCATAATGTCGAATTCACGTGCGGTATAGATATACGAAGTGAAGGTGGTTGCCTCGCGCTGCAGAAGCTCATGAGCCGGGATCAAATCGATCATGGAGCCACCGCAAGCAATCCAGTAGACGCTGTCGAACTTGCCCTTCTCGGCAATTGCCTCTTTGATCAGATCGTGTGCGTTCATATCCAGTTCCTTTCTTATTTGACCCGCAATCAATGACGTTGGTTGCGTAGCCGATAGTTGTTTTAGTCAATCAGATATTTCTCGAATGCGGCCATGTTCTTGGCATCTGCCGCCGCCGGGTCATCGTAGTAACGACCGTCCGTGATTTCCTGGCCCAGCATGCCGTCGAAACCATGGGCGTTGAGCGTGGCGACGAAGGCGTCCATATCGTGCTTGCCATCGCCCCACACCAGATGGCCATACGGGTCACCGTCGATAAAGTGCATCTCGTGAATTGCCCCATCACCAAAGGCGGCAAACCAGTCCTCGAGCGTCTCGCCTGCAACGCCCATCGCGGTTGTATCAACCATGGGCTGTAAGTACGGGCTCGCGACCTCGTCAATCATGCGCTTCGCATCGGAAACCGTCGTCACAAGGTTGCTCTCCTCGGGACGCAGACTTTCCATCGTAAGCACCAGACCGTGCTCGCCGGCATACTCCGCCAGAATGGACAAGTGCT
The DNA here is from genome assembly GCA_963614835.1 of Bulleidia sp. Taxonomy (GTDB): domain Bacteria; phylum Actinomycetota; class Coriobacteriia; order Coriobacteriales; family Coriobacteriaceae; genus Collinsella. Next base: position 7,342 of record CAVEET010000196.1, read on the forward strand.
CGCGGCTGCACTTCCAGGCTTCCTCGCGGTCCTCGTCCCAGTCGCCCCAGCCCGAATTGACGGACATACGGTCGCACCCAAGTACCTCGGCAAGCTCAATGCCGTGCTTAAAGTACGCCAGGCTGCGCTGTTCATGCAGCGGTTTGCGTGCGCAGTACTGCCAAGGATAGACAACATTCTCGGGGCACAGAGTACGATACCTAAGCCCACGGTCTGCAGCCTTTTTCGCCAGGACCTCAGCCTCAAAGTAGCCCGTGTGGTCGAGCGTCACATGCGGCTCCGCACACCACAGCTCAATGGACTCAAAGCCCAAGCGCTGCTGCACATCAAGGAAGTAATCGAGCGACCACATGATGTAGTGGATATTCATGCCCGCAATCTGCTCGCGGCGCAGCGTCGGTTTGGATTCAGGCATCTTATGCCTCCTTATTTCGATCGAACACGATTTGTCCGTCCGACATCGTCATGTCAACCGCAAGATCACGTGCATCGCGATAATCGAGGTCGAACACATCCCGATCGAGCACGCAGATATCGGCAAGCTTGCCAACCTCAAGCGTACCCAGCTCGTCTTCGCGCATCAGGTCGTACGCGCCCCCGGCAGTCCAAGCGCACAAGAGCTCGACAAGCGTCAGCGTGTTGACCTCATTCACGGGCAGTCCGTCGTCGAAGTATCCGCCGCACGCACTGTAGATTGACTCGCCCAAGCTCGGAATCAACAGCGGCAAATCCGTGCCACAGCACACTGTGCATCCGGAATCTTCCATGCCGCGGCGATTCCAGCTGTGCAAAAGTCGCGTCTCGCCAATTTGTCGACGCATCATCGACAGGCAATCCTCGCGCCGGTCCAGCGTCAGAATCTGCGGATAGACCTCGCAAATTCCACCTAACTTGCCAAACTCGACAAGATCGGTCGGGTCAGAGTTCTCGAGATCGGTAATCGCATGGCGGCGAAGCATCCGTCCATGCTCGTCTCGAGGCAGCGAGGCATAGAGCGCCACGGTGCGACGAACGGCGCCATCGCCCTGGCAATGCAAGGAATATCGGAAGCCGTCAGCATCAATTGCACGCAGCTCGCTCTCAATCAGATCCCACTCTGGCTCCTCGACGACCGTCTTGCCGGCAGCGCCCGCATCGGCCGAGTCCTCATAGGGGTCTATCATCTCGGCAAGCCCCGCCCATACGCCGCGATCGGTCATACGGTTGAAGCCAGAAAAACGAACGAACGGTCCCCGGAAGCGCTCTCGCGCCTCGCGGGCATATGCCAGATTTGCACCGGCGCCCACCGGCTGCGACATCATAGAGACGCGAACCGTCAGCTCACCAGATTCCTCACGGCGAGCCATTTCGTCGGCAAAGCCATAGTAGTCATCAAACGCCATTTCCTTGATGGCGGTAACGCCACGCTCGTTAAGCATGCTCATGTAGTCCGAATACCCGGCACGCACCTCGGTCAGCGCAAGGAAATCACTCATCATGCGCCAGATCTTCTCGGCATAGCACGCCTGAGGTGTAAAGCCGTATCGCGCACTGGCGGCAGCATTGAGAACGCAGGTCTCCGCACCCGGTGTAAAGCAGACGACAGGGATATCGCCAAAACAATCGTCAAACACAGCTGCCGTATTTGCGTTCTCGGCATCCGATGCCAACGTTTCGGGTAGGTTGTGGCCAAAAGCCGCCGCGCAATCCGGATGATCTTCTTTCCATGCACGCAAGAGCGACACGGCCTCTTTGGCATCATCGATGCCGGACAGATCAGACCCCAACGTCCGCAGCGTCCAACCTGTATAGAAGGTATGCACATCGATCAGGCCAGGCATGACAGTGCGGTCGCCCAGGTCAACTACCTCGTCCGCCTGGGTCAAATACGAAGCTACCTCACACTTGGTGCCAACAGCCTCAATTCGATTGCCACGGACCGCTACGAAACCTTCAAACGGCAGGTCCCCCGTACCGGTAAAGACGCTCTTAGACGTCAGGACCGTCAAACGATCAGACATCACAACCACCTACACCGGAAGCATGCCAGAGATTGCCGTTACGATCAGGCCAAAGACGACCATGAAAATGAAGAACTTCCAAATGGTCTTCCACCATTGGCCAAACGAAATCCTAGCCACGGCAAGACCGGCAACCGTCATGCCCGCCACGGGACTGATGGTGTTGATGGTCTGATTAGCAAACTGGAGCGCGGTAACGGCGGCTTCGGGATTGAGGCCCATAAGCTCGGTCAGCGGACCCATGACGGGCATGGTGAGCGCCGCAAGTCCAGAGCTCGAGGGAACCAGCAAAGAGAGCAGGCCAAGGACGATATACATAAACGTGGTGTAGACGGCGGCAGGTGCACCGGCCAGTGCAGTAGCGAGCGCCTGGAGGATGGTGTCGATGATCATGCCACCCTCTGCAATGACCAAGATGCCGCGAGCGATGCCGATGACGATGGCGGCGTACGCAAAGTCGGCAATGCCTTTAACGAACTCCTCGGCGATCGTCTGCTGGTCAAGGCCGCCCAGGATACCGGCAAGCAAGCCCATACCAAGGAACACGGCGGAAATCTCATTCATGTACCAGCCCTGGGTAACAAGACCCCAGACGATAATGCCCATACCGCAGGCAAAATCGATAAGCACGAGCTTCTGACGGGTAGTGAACTCTTCCTCGATGGAGGCATCGGTCACGGAAAACTCAATACGCTTGAGCTTGTCGTCCTCGTACGTAATGGACGACTCGGGGTTTTTCTTGACACGCATGGCATAGCGCATGGCCCATGCGATACCGACGGCAGTGAAGATGACCCAAGAAACGGCGCGCAGCCACAGCTGAGGATTGCCCTCGATACCAATGATGCCTTGGGCGATCAAAACATTAAACGGGTCGATGGTCGAAGCACAATATCCCAGGTTAGGACCAAGGAAGCAGATGATAAACGCCGTCATCGAGTCATACCCGATACCCATCATGATGGGAATGAAGATGGCATAGAACGGCAGGGCTTCCTCAGACATACCAAACGTAGTGCCGCAAATGGACAGCAACGTCATCGTGATGGGAATGATGAGGATGTCCTTGTTCTTGAGCTTTTTAATCACACGGCTCATGCCGGCATTCAAAGCGTTGGTCTTGGTGATGACTGCGAACGATCCGCCAATCAATAAGACGAACGCAACGACGTCGGCAGCCTCCTGGATGCCCTTAGTAGGCGCTTGCAGGACCGCAAAGATATCCTGGCCCAGATTGATGGTCTCGCCGGTCTCGGAATCGGTGTAGTTCTTATCGACCTGTTCATAGGTTCCAGCAACGGCGACTTCACGCTCGCCCGCCGCTGTCGAAATCGTCTTGCGCTGATACTGACCAGAGGGAACGATCCAAGTCAGGACCGCAAAGACAACGATCAGCAAGAACATGATCGTATAGACATGCGGTAATTTGAACTTAAAACGTCTGTTTGTCTTCTTCGCCTTCGTATCTGACATAGATACCTCCAAAGAACTCGAGACTGCATCACATCTCGCTTCAACGCCTGCGCAAGGCAAACGTTCTATGACGTTCCATAGATTACCAGCAGCTTTTCCCATCATCAAGATAATTTCAAGCTGATTGCCGCGACGCGGTTGAACGGTTGTGTTCGCGCCGTGAACGGTATGGAAACGCCCGGTGAGATGATCCACCGGGCGTTTCCATTCGCAATGTCCTAGATGTCAAAAACGTAGCGAGACCCAATGATCCGCTGACGACCGATGATAAACGGCCGCCGCTGCTCATCGAAAAAGAAGGCTTCCATATAAAACAAGGGTTCGCCAACGGGAACTGCCAACAGCCGAGCGACCTCGGGCGACGCGCACGCGATCTCGAGCGTGCACGGGTCGGTAAACGCGGGCGTGCGGCCCGTTCGGTTGCGCACGAACTCAAAAATGGATTGGTTAGATAGAGGTGCCGTTGATAGATAGGCGTTGTCCTCGTAAACGTATATGTTGTTCTCGAGCATGACGGGGACTCCATCGGCAGTGCGCACGCGCTCAACGCAAATCAAGTCAGTTCCAACGGGAACACTAAAGAACTGTGCTTCGGTGGAATCCGCCGGCAGTATCTTTCTCGAAATGACACACGCCCCCGGTTCCATTCCGTTAACGCGGCATGCGTCCGAAAAACTCTGAACGTCATCCTTCTGGCGAATCTTGCGCTTGAGCTTGGGGGCATTGACAAACGTGCCTTTCCCCTGTCGCTTCGTTAGATAGCCCTGCTGAACGAGCTCCTCAATAGCACGTCGCACGGTAACGCGGCCAACTTTATAGCTCTCAGCCAATTCGAATTCGTTGG
>CAVEET010000197.1:0-12468 GCA_963614835.1 Bulleidia sp.
CGGTGGCAAAAGTCCGAGATGATGCGCGTCTCTTCCTCGGTCACGATAAAGCCGGTGGAGATGGCGTCGAACTCAAAGCCGAGCTCCTCCCAGATGGCGAGGCTCTGGCGCACGTACTCGGTGGTGTCGTGGATGTAGAACTTGGGATAGTTGAGCGTATCGGACACAAGTGCCGTCGGCAGGTTGTGGATGCGGTAGCCCATGTGCGACAGCACCGGCAGCATGGCGGAAAGCGCGACCTTGCCGTAGCCGCACATATCGTTGATCAGCAGCAGCTGAGTGTTCTTCATGAGGGTCTCCCTTGGTTCGGGCACGGCGCAGCAGCGCCACAGTGCGACTAAGTGTAGCGCAGGGGACGTTGTGAGCGGGCGCTACGGTCGCGAAGAGCGCATTGTTGCGAAAAGGTTACGAAAACGAGGTAGTCGTTGGGGACGTTCTTAAATGACTAGTCAAACAAGAACGTCCCCAACGACTATCCCAAGGGATTGCATGCACCGAAACGGACCGTGGCGGAATCACAGATTGAGGACGGACAGCGAAAGCGTTCCTAAGCGAGCAAGGTGGCGTGAAAGAGGAAGGCATAGGCCTTGTGGCCATGCCCGACGATTGAACGCCAGATTGCCGCTTAGGAACGTTTGCAGCGTCGAGCGGTTACGGCGTTTGGCAAAACGCCGTAACTTAATAAGTTTGGTACCTTGACATTCATTTCTCATGCTCCTAGATTGGTTAGGCACAAAACAATTCCACTACCTAACTAAAGAAAGGAGCAACACTAATTCATGTGCGATGAACCTCTTAACCTTTGTTCGCACGAGCCCGGCGGCGACCCGTCACAGCCGGCGGATGCACCCGAAGCGGTTAGCTCAGAAGACAAGCTTGCCAAGCGAATCCTCAATGGGCTTGGGTTTTGCGGCCATTACATGCATTTTCATGGCGGAGGCGTGTCCGGCAAGGCGCCCATCATCTGCCTGCTGGCCAAGCAACCCGGCGGCGAGATGTCGCAGCAGGAACTCGGCATGCACTTTGACCTCAAGCCGGGGTCGCTTTCCGAGATCCTGTCCAAGCTCGAGCTCAACGGCCTCATCGAGCGCAGCCGTAACCCCAAGGATCGACGGCAGCTCACCATTCGCCTGACCGAAACCGGCCGGGAAAACGCCCGCATCGACCAGGCAGCCCGCATTCGCTTTAGAGAGCAGGCCTTTAGCGCCCTCACCCACGACGAGCGCGAGCAGCTCGCCGAAATGCTCGAGAAAATCCGTGTAACCTGGGAGGAACTGGATGATTAAAACCCTCATGGGCAGCATCCGCGACTATATGAAAGTCACTGTTGCCACGCCATTGCTCGTGCTTGGCGAGGTGCTCTGCGAGATGCTGATTCCATTTATCACCGCCAACCTGATCGATGCCATCAAAGACGGCGCCACCGTAGCCGAGATGCTTCCCACCGCGGGCTTTTTGGTGCTCATCGCGCTGACGTCGCTTGCTTTTGGCGCCGCCGCCGGCGTCACCTGCAGCCATGCGAGCTGCGGCTTCGCCAAGAACCTGCGTCACGATCTGTTCTACAAGATCCAGACGTTCAGCTTTGCCAACATCGATGAGTTCTCGAGCTCCTCGCTCGTCACGCGCCTGACCACCGACATCAACAACGTGCAGCAGGCCTTTATGATGATCATCCGTATCGCCGTGCGCGCGCCGCTGGTATTGGTCTTCGCCTTTACCATGGCATTTATCATGGGCGGCAGCGTCGCCATGGTCTACCTGGTCATCATTCCGCTGCTGGGCTTTGGGCTGTTCTTTATCATCTTTAAGGTGCGCCCCATCTTCTCGCGCGTGTTCCACAAGTACGACGCCCTTAACGAGTCCGTCGAGGAAAACGTCACCGGCATGCGCGTGGTCAAGAGCTACGTGCGCGAAGATTTTGAGAAGGAGAAGTTCGCGAACGCCGCGCGCGACGTCCAGATGGACTTCACCCGCGCCGAGAAGCTGCTCGCCTTTAACAACCCCATGATGAACATCTGTGTCAACGGCGCGTTTGTCGTCATCATCTACCTGGGCTCCAAGCTCATCATCACGAGCCAGGGCACGCTGTTCGACGTGGGCCAGCTCTCCTCGATCTTTACCTATGGCTTCCAAATCCTCATGAGCCTGATGCAGCTGTCGATGATCTTTGTCATGGTAACCATGGCCGACGAATCGGCTCACCGCATCACCGAGGTGCTGGCCGCCGAGCCCACGATCGCCGATCCCGCCGAGCCCGTACTCGAGGTCGCCGACGGCTCCATCGACTTTGACCACGTGAGCTTTAAGTATTCCGCGCATGCGAAGCGCCAGGCGCTCGACGATATCGACCTGCACATTAAGAGCGGCGAGACCATCGGCATCATTGGCGGCACCGGCTCGGCCAAGTCCACGCTTGTAAACCTCATCGCCCGCCTGTACGACGCCACCGAAGGCACCGTGCGCGTGGGCGGCGTGGATGTGCGCGACTACGACTTGGACGCCCTGCGCCACCAGGTGGCCATGGTGCTGCAGAAAAACGTGCTGTTTAGCGGCACGATTGCCGAGAACCTGCGTTGGGGCGACCCGAACGCCACCGACGAAGAGGTCCGCGAGGCCGCGCATCTGGCCTGCGCCGACGAGTTTGTCGACGGCTTCCCCAAGGGCTATGACACCTGGATTGAACAGGGCGGCTCCAATGTTTCCGGCGGTCAGAAGCAGCGCCTGTGCATTGCGCGTGCCCTGCTGCGTCGCCCCAAGATCTTGATCCTGGACGACTCCACCAGCGCCGTCGACACCAAGACCGACGCCAAGATCCGCGCAGGGTTGGCAAGCTATCTGCCCAACACGACCAAGCTCATCATCGCCCAGCGCATCAGCTCCGTGCAGGACGCAGACCGCATCATCGTCATGGAGGGCGGCTGTATCGCGCAGATCGGCAACCACGACGAGCTGCTCAAGACGAGCGAGATCTACCGCGAGACCTTCACCTCGCAAAACAAGATGTCTGCCGAAGGCGAAGAGGCCGTCGAAGCCGGCACCGAGGTATCCGTAACGCAAGCTCAGACCCAGGAAGGAGGCGAGGCACATGAGTAAGGCAACGACCGCCGAGCGCGCGCTCAACCGCAAGGGCGGCACCATGTCGCGCCTCATCAAGACGCTCTTTGGCTTCTACCCCGTGCTTTTGCCCCTCGTCGTCGTCGGCGTGGTACTCTGCGCCATCATCAACTCCATCGGCGCGACCTTCCTGCAGAGCGCCCTGCAGATTATTAGCGAATCGTGGCAGTCGGGCGATTGGGAAGCCGCACAGCCCAAGATTCTGCAACTCGTGACCACCCTCGCCTGCATCTACGGCGTCGGTGTCCTGTCCTCGCTCTTCTGGAACCGCGCCATGGCTATCGTCACGCAGGGCTCGCTGGAGAAGCTGCGCGAGATGATGTTCAACCGCATGCAGGACCTGCCGATCCGCTACTTCGACACGCACCAGCGCGGCGATATCATGAGCCACTACACCAACGACATCGACACGCTGCGCCAGATGATCAGCCAGTCGCTGCCCAACCTGCTCATGACGATCATCATCATCGTCACGGTGTTCTTTATCATGCTGTACTACAGCGTGTGGATGTGCTTGGTCATTATTGCCGGCGTCGCCTTTATGACCTTTATGACCAAGCTGCTCGGCTCCAACTCCGCGCGCTTCTTTATTGCGCAGCAGACCGAGCTCGGCGTGGTCGAGGGCCATATCGAGGAAGTCATGAACGGCCAGAAGGTCGTCAAGGCGTTCTGCCACGAGTCTGCCGCCGAGGCCGATTTTGACGAGCGCAACGAAAAGCTCTTCGAGGTCTCGCAAAAGGCCAACATGTACGCCAACATCCTCATGCCCATCCTTATGAACCTGGGCAACCTGCTCTACGTGCTGGTCGCACTGGCAGGCGGCATTTTCCTGGCGCTGGGCGTGCCCAACCTGAGCATCTCGGGCATGGCGCTGTCCATCGCCGTCGTGGTGCCGTTCCTCAACATGACCAAGCAGTTCTGCGGACAGATCGGTCAGATCTCGCAGCAGATCAACGCCGTGGTCATGGGACTCGCCGGCGCCGACCGCATCTTTGAGCTCATCGACGAGAAGCCCGAGGCCGACGAAGGCTACGTGACGCTCGTCAACGCGCAGGTCAACCCCGAGACCTGGCAGCTCGAGGAGACTGACCACCACACCGGCATGTGGGCATGGAAACACCCGCACCGCGCAACCGGCGAGATCGAGTACGTGCCGCTGCGCGGCGACCTGGTCATGGACAACGTCGACTTTGGCTACACGCCCGACCACGAGGTGCTGCACGGCGTGTCCGTGTTTGCCAAGCCGGGCCAGAAGGTCGCGTTTGTCGGCGCCACCGGTGCCGGCAAGACGACCATCACCAACCTCATCAACCGCTTCTATGACATCGCCGACGGCAAGATCCGCTACGACGGCATCAACGTCAACAAGATCCGCAAGGCCGACCTGCGCCGCTCGCTGGGTGTCGTGCTACAGGACGTGAACCTGTTCACCGGCACCGTGATGGATAACATCCGCTACGGAAACCTGGACGCCACCGACGAGGAGTGCATCGCGGCGGCCAAGCTCGCGGGCGCGGACGACTTTATCACCCGCCTGCCCGAGGGCTACGACACCATGCTCACCGGCAACGGCGCACAGCTGTCGCAGGGCCAGCGCCAGCTGATTTCGATCGCACGCGCCGCCGTCGCCGATCCGCCGGCAATGATTCTGGACGAGGCCACGTCGAGCATTGACACCCGCACCGAGGCCATCGTGCAGGCGGGCATGGACAAGCTCATGGAGGGCCGCACGACGTTTGTCATCGCGCACCGCCTGTCCACCGTGCGCAACTCCGACGCAATCATCTGTCTGGACCACGGCCGCATCATCGAGCGCGGCAACCACGACGAGCTGATCGCCAAGCGCGGGTATTACTACCAGCTGTACACGGGTGCGTTTGAGCTGGAGTAGGACCGGTTACTGACGGAGGGCGCCCCGGGGGCGGGCGGGGTAATTCCTCCGTGCTCAAACATTCTCGCTTCGCTGCGAAACTGCGCGCGGAGGAAATACCCCGCCCGCCCCCGGGGCGTCCTCCTGCGCGCGATCAGCCCGTCATTTAGAACGGAATAAAAGTTTGCGAGGCCCTGGCCGTTTGGCCAGGGCCTCGTTTTGTAAGTAGCTAAAAAGCCCCATCCCAAATGAGCTAGTTGAGGAGTTGGGCCATGGCGTTGACGAATTTTTGGACTTGGAGGGTGGGCTCGAGCGGGTAGTGCAAATAGACCGGCACCTCGCGACCGCATAGAAACGGTACGCCCACAAAGGCCGGGTGCACGCCCGACCATGCGCCGCAGGTAAGCACCGCGTCGCCCTTTTCCTCCGCTTCGTTAAAGAGCGCAAAGTCAAAGCTGTCCACGTCGATCACGTCCACGCCGCCGTCGGCCAAAAGGTCGATGCGCAGGCTGTCCATGGCGTCGTTGCCGTGGCGCAGTACGCGCAGACGCATACCCTCCAAGTCGGCGATCGAAATACGATTCTTGCGCGCCAGCGGGCTCGTGCGCGGCACGTCGATATAAAACGGCACGTTGACAATGCGGAGCTTTTGGCAGGCACCGCCCCAGCGTGGGGTAGAAAAGCTCGACTGCACCACATCGACCTCGCGGCCCAAGCTGCGCATGACGGATTCGCGTTCGTCGTAGAGGTCGCTCACCGGCACGATCTCGAAGCGCAACGATGGTTCCAGATCGTGGATGCCCGACCACATCGACAGCGTTTGGCGCCCCGGGCACATCATCGACACGCCCAGGCGCACGGCACCGCCATCGGCCGCCGCGCGTCGGGCACGGCGCAGTGCATCCTCGGACTGCCGCATGATCGAGCGCGCGTCGTCCACCAGCAGTGCGCCGGCCGGCGTCACTTTGACGCCCGAGTGCGAGCGTTCGAACAACGTGATGCCGAACTCGGCCTCGAAGCCCGACACCTGCTTGACGAGCGCCGGAGTCGACACGCGCAATTGTGCCGCCGCGCGCGAGAAGCTTCCCAGCTCCGCGGCGGCCGATATAGCCTCTAGTCGTCGATCGTACACGTCAATCTCCCGTTTTCGCGCCCGTGGCCACATGGTGCCACAGGGGGTTGTTTTCGCAGGTCACGCGCCCAATTGAGCATAAACTGCATCGCACAGTATAAACCTACAGTTAACGCCATTCTAACAAATATGCAATTCACCTGCGCAAATGCAAAGCATACGATAACCAGCGAAAACCACGTGGGTCGGTTAATGGGAGCGACCCACCGGGAGGCACAAGAAGGGAAGTTCCTATGAGCAATTGGCTTAAGCTCGAGGGCGATGTCTGCGCCGTGACTGGCGCGCTCGGCGGTATGGGCGTCGAGATTTGCCGCGAGTTCGCCCGCAACGGCGCCAACGTCGTCCTGCTCGACCTGGACGAGGAAAAGGTCAAGGCCGCAGCCGCCGACCTCGCCGCCGAGTTTGGCATCCACGCCGAGGGCTACAAGATGAACGCCACCGACGAGGCCGAGGTTCAGGCCGCCGTCGACGCCACCATCGCCGACTTCGGCCGCGTCGACGTTCTCGTCAACACCGCCGGCATCCTGCGCTTCGCAGCCATGGAGGACCTGCCGCTCTCCGACTGGAACGAGGTCATCAACGTCAACCTCACCGGCTACTTCATCACCTCGCAGCGCTTTGGTCGCGAGATGATCAAGGCCGGCCAGGGTCGCCTGGTGCACATCTCGACCGTCGCCAGCCACTCCCCCGAGACGTTCTCGGGCGTGTACAGCTCCACCAAGGCCGGCGTCAACATGATGTCCAAGATGCTCGCCGCCGAGTGGGGCCCCTATGGCGTGCGCTCCAACTGCGTCGAGCCCTGCTTCGTTAAGACCCCGATGTCGGCCAACTTCTACGCCGACCCCGAGGTCGAGAAAAGCCGCAGCCGCCTGATCGCCACGCGCCGCATCGGCGAGGTCAGCGATATCGCCAACGCTGTCATGTTCCTGGCGTCCAAGCGCTCGGACTTTACCACCGGCGACGCCATCAAGGTCGATGGCGGCTTCTCCAACATGATGGGCGACCTCACCGCCAAGCCCGGCGGCCGTCGCGCCTATGCCGACAACTACCTTAAGAACAAGGGTGTCGAGCTCTGGTCCGATGAGTCCGGCGTCGCAAAGCCGACTGACCAGTAAACCAACCCTGACAGGGAGGCCCCGCGGACACGCCCGCTCCTCCCCTGTATCGATTAGAAAGAGTCCCATGGCTTCCACCAACTCCAACAAGGGTCGCGCCGTCGTGCTTTCCGCCGCGTGCGTCACCATGTTCTTCATCAGCTCCATCGCGCTGTATTCCGTCGTGAGCAAGAACCTGCTCGCCGTCTACCCCGAGTGGTCGAGCGCCCTTACCTGGGCTTTCCCGGTCTTCCAGACCATCATGGCCGTGACGGGCATCTTCGCCGGTCGCATCTCCGATAAGATCGGCCCGCGCAACGTCGTGATCGCCGCCGCCGTGTGCTACGGCGTGGGCTGGTTCATGTCCGGCACCGTCACCGAGCCGTGGCAGTTCTACCTGTGGTTCTCGCTCGTCGCCGCCGTCGGCAACGGCCTGGGCTACAACCCGGCGCTCACCACCGGCCAAAAGTGGTTCATCGACAAGAAGGGTCTCGCCTCCGGCATCACCCTGGCCGCTTCGACCGCCGGCCCCGCCGTGTTGTCCCCGGTGCTCGCCTCGCTGCTCATCCCGAGCTTGGGCATCTTTGGCGCCCTCAAGGCACTCGGCGTCATCTTCTTTGTGACGATCGCCGCCTCCGCCCTGTTCCTGAAGGCCCCCGAGGCCGGTTGGCTGCCCGAGGGCTTCGAGGCCCCCAAGGGTGGCGCGCACGCCGGCACCTTCGGTGACCTCACCCCGGGCGAGATGGTCAAGACCCCGCGCTTCTGGGTCCTCATCGTCACCTTCGCCTTTGCCGCCACCGCGGGCACCCTGCTCGTGGGCAAGGTTGCCTCTATCGCCGCCGTCCAGCTCTTTGCCGACCCCACGAGCGCCGCGGCCGTCGCCCTCGGCGGCGTGGTGGTCTCCGTCAACACCTGCGCCAACCTGGTTGGCCGTCTGTCCTTTGGCCAGATCATCGACAAGCTCGGCGCCTACAAGTCGCTGCTCATCAGCCTTGTCGTCACCATCGTCGCGCTCGTCATCATGTCGATGAGCTTTACGCAGAGCATGTTCTTTGTGGCGCTCGCCCTGCTCGGCTTTAGCTTTGGCGCCCTGCTCGTCATCTACCCGCCGCTCACCGGTGGCGCCTTTGGCACCAGCAACATCGGCGTCAACTACGGCATCATGTTTTTGGGTTACGCCGCCTCCACCTGGATCAGCCAGCCCATCACCGCCGTGCTGTATCACGCCGAGGCCGGCAGCGCCGCCTACCAGCAGTCCTTCTACGGCGCCATTGTGATCGCCGCCATCGCCGTCGTGCTCACCGTCTACATGATGGTCTCCGACAGCAAGAAGAAATCCGCCTAGTTTTACCGATGTGACATGAGGGGCTGTCCCTCATGTCACATTCCGTCAGCCACCAGTATTAAGGAGTCGAAATGTCTGAGCTCAACCCCGTCCGCATTGCCGTTATCGGCGCCGGCGCCATGGGCCGCAACCACATCCGCTTTGTCACCGAGGAGCCCGAGGCCGAGCTCGTCGCCATCGCCGACGCCTTTGAGGGCGCCCGCGCCACGGCCGAGGCCGCCGGCGTGCCGTTTTACACCGATCCCGCCCAGATGATGGACGAGGTCAAGCCCGAGGCCGTCATCATCGCCACCCCCAACGACCTGCACCTGGGCGTTGCCCGCGAGGCCATCAAGCGCAACATCGCGCCGTTGGTCGAAAAGCCGATCTCCAACGATCTCGAGGATGCCCAGGCCTTTGCTGCCGAGGCCGAGACCGCCGGCGTGCCCGTGCTCGTGGGTCAGCACCGTCGCCACAACCCCTTCGTCAACAAGGCCAAGGAGATCATCGAGTCCGGAGAGTTGGGCAAGCTCACCGTGTCGAGCTTCCACTACATGATCTATAAGAATGACGAGTACTTCGATGTCGAGTGGCGTCGCAAGAAGGGTGCCGGCCCGATCCTGGTCAACCTGGTTCACGACGTGGACCTGCTCCGCTACCTGCTGGGCGAGCCCGTCGCCGTCCAGGGCATGCAGTCCAGCGCCGCCCGCGGTTTTGAGACCGAGGACTCCGCCGTGGTCAACGTCCGTTTTGCCGATGGCGCGCTTGCGAGCATGACCATCTCCGACGCCACCGCCAGCCCCTGGAACTGGGAGGCAACCGCTCGCGAGGATCCGCAGTACCGCCCCTTCGACGCCGACGCCTACTTTATCGGCGGAACCTTGGGTGCCCTTTCGCTGCCCCGCCTGCATCAGTTCTCCTACGACGGCGCCTCCAACTGGCACAAGCCGCTGCAGATGGAGATTCCGGCCGTCGACCCGGCGCTGCCGCACAAGATGCAGCTCAAGCACTTTGTGAAGGTCGTCCGCCGCGAGGTCGAGCCCGTCGTAACCCCCGCCGACAACGTCAAGACGCTCACGCTTCTCAACGCCATCAAGGAGGCCGCCGAGACCGGCCAGCTCGTCGAGCTGTAGCACCTTAGGACAGGCCGCGGCAGAAACCCCATGCCGGGCCCCTCGGTCCGCCACAAATAAGCCCCTCTTCTTTGCCCCGCGAGCAGCTTCCTGCCCGCGGGGCATTTTGGTCACCTTGACCCTATCAACCGGGACCCAAAAATACTACTTGGGTGGAGCGGCGGGTGGTATCCTTGGTAGCCCTGTGCTGCAAACGCATCTTAAACGCAAGGAGTCCCATGGATCTTATCGCCCAGCTCGCCCGCGAGCTCAACCTTAAGGCCGCCAACGTCGAGGCGGCCGTCAAGCTCATCGACGAGGGCAACACCATCCCCTTTATCTCGCGCTACCGCAAGGAAGCAACGGGCGGCATGGACGACGTCGCCCTGCGCGCACTCGACGAGCGCCTGTCCTACCTGCGCAATCTTGAGCAGCGCAAAGAGGACGTCATTCTGCTCATCGACGCCCAGGGCAAACTTACGCCCGAGCTCGAACAACAGATTCGCGAGGCCACGCAGCTCCAGCGTGTCGAGGACCTCTACAAGCCCTACCGCAAAAAGCGCATGACCCGCGCGCAGAAGGCCCGCGAGGCAGGCCTGGAGCCGCTCGCCAACATGATCATCATGCAGGCCTCGGCCAAGGGCAGCGCACTCGACGCCGCCGCGGCATACGTCAATGAGGAGGCCGGCTTCGACACGCCCGAGAAGGCGCTCGCCGGCGCTGCCGACATCGTGGCCGAGACGGTAGCCGAAGACCCCGAGAACGTCGCCGACCTGCGCGCCTTTACGCAAAACACCGCCGACATCGTCGTCGAGGCCACCGACCCCGCCGAGAAGACCCCCTACGAGCCGTACTACAGCTATGATGAGCCGCTGCGCCGTATACCCAACCACCGCGTGCTGGCTATCGACCGCGGTGAGCGCGAGGGCAAGCTCCGCGTGCGCGTGAACGTCGACGGCGCCGCCGCCACGGCACGCCTCGGCAGCCGCTGGCCCCGACGCCAGGGCGTCTTCGCGCCCGTCTTTGACGCCGCCATCACCGACGGTTACAAGCGCCTCATGGCCCCCTCGCTGGAGCGCGAGGCCCGCGCCAAACTCACCGTTCGCGCCCAGACCGAGGCCATCAACGTCTTTGCCAAGAATCTCGAGGGCCTGCTCTCGGCGCGCCCCGTACGCGGCGCCCGCGTGCTCGCGCTCGACCCGGGCTACCGCACCGGCTGCAAGGTCGCCGTCATGGATGAGACCGGCAAGCTACTCGACCACGGCGTGGTCTACCCCACCAAGCCGCGCCACGACGTCGCCGGCACCAAGCGCGAACTCGCCCGCCTCGTCAAAAAGGACGGCGTCAACACCATCGTCATCGGCAACGGCACCGCCAGCCGCGAGACCGAGGAGGTCGTCTCGGAGTTTATTGCCGAGCAGGCGCCCAGCCTTCGCTACACCATCGTCAACGAGGCCGGCGCGTCGGTGTACTCCGCCTCCGAGCTCGCGAGCCAGGAGTATCCCGATCTGGATGTCACCGTACGTGGCGCCATGAGCCTGGGCCGCCGTCTGCAAGACCCGCTGGCAGAGCTCGTCAAGATTCCGCCCCAGTCCATCGGCGTTGGCCAGTACCAGCACGACCTTGACCAGGCCGAGCTTTCGCGCGCCCTGGGCCACGTGGTGGAGGACGTCGTTAACCGCGTGGGCGTCGACGTCAACACCGCAAGCGCAAGCCTGCTGGGATACGTATCGGGCATTACGCCGAGCGTGGCCAAGAACATCGTGGCATACCGCGAGGAAAACGGCGCCTTTACCGATCGCCGCCAGCTTAAGAAGGTCCCCAAGCTGGGACCCAAGGCATATCTCAACGCCGCGGGCTTCCTGCGCATCAGCGGCGGCAAGAACCCGCTCGACGCGACAAGCGTCCACCCCGAAAGCTACGAGGTGGCCACGGCCGTCCTGGAGCGTGCCGGCGTTGCGGCAAGCGAGCTCAGCCGCGGCGGCGTGCCCGACATCGAGCGCCGCCTGGGCAGCATATCGACACTGGCAAGCGACCTGGACTGCGGCACCCTCACGCTCATCGACATTGTCAACGAGCTCAAGAAGCCCGGCCGCGACCCGCGCGACGACGCGCCCGAAGTGGTCTTTAGCCGCTCGGCACTTTCCATCGACGACCTGGAGCCCGGCATGGAACTCAAGGGCACGGTGCGCAACGTCGTCGACTTTGGCGCGTTCGTCGACGTGGGCGTGCACCAGGACGGCCTCGTGCACATCTCCAAACTGGCCAACCGCTTCGTCAAGCACCCGAGCGACGTGGTGCGCGTCGGCGATACGGTCAAGGTGTGGGTCGAGAAGGTCGATCGCGACCGCAAGAAAATCTCCCTCACCATGGTGCAGGGAAAGTAGCAGCAAAGGACGAACCACCGCCGCCCATCGTCGAACTTGCAGGTTTTTCTCATCCAATGGGAACAACCTGCAAATACCGCAACAAAAACTTTCGCTTGCATATGGGCGTTGCACGCGAAACACTTTACCTACGTTTATCAAGGCGTGAACTGCGGTTTTTTATCTTCTCGGCAAACGGTTTTGCAGATTTACCATTTTTATATCGCCGCCGCAGCGGCAAAACGTTTTTGCCGATCATTGCGTTTGATTCCGTTCACGGAACAGAAGCAGCGCCTCACCGGCTCGTTTTCACAACCACTCCAAAGCAAAAAGCGGTGACGCCTCATTTGAGACGTCACCGCTTCCGTGTAGGAGCCGGTTATCGGAGCTCCACCCGATTGGGGCTTAACGTATGCCTGGATTACTCTTCCTCAACGTGGTTAATCACAGCACCCT
>CAVEET010000198.1:0-6318 GCA_963614835.1 Bulleidia sp.
TCCATGCTGGCCGAGCAGTGCATGGGCAGCACGTCGTCCTCGACGGGCAGCAGGTAGTTCATGACGCTGAAGATCGACTTTTTGATCTCACCGGAGTAGCCGGTGCCGGCGACCAGAATCACGCGTTCCTGGAAGTTGATGACCACGGCGGCGCTGGAGTTGAGGCCCTTGATGGCAGGGTCGCACTGGTAGCCGGGAGCGGCGAGCACGCAAAAGTCCGGCTCACCGGTGCGCGCGATTTCGCGGGCGAGCGGGCGAGCGAGCATCTGCTTAATAAAGAGTGCCTGGCTGGCACGCTCGCAGGCAACGAGCAGTCGACGCGTGTGGTTGCGGTCGGCGCCGGCCATGCCGCGGGTGACGAACACATCGCGCTCGTTGAGGTAGTTGACGATACCGGCCTTGATGGCCTCGTAGCTCTCGACAGACAGCGGGCGGTTGACGGCACCCCAGGCAATCTTGTCGTGAACATCGGGGGTGTCAACGATAAAGCGGTCATTAGGCGAGCGGCCAGTGCGCTCCCCCGTCTCGATCACCAGCGCGCCGTTGGATGCCATGCGGCCTTCTTCGCGGCGGATAGCGTGCTCGACGAGCTCCGCGGCGGGTAGATCGACCAGCAGACGGGGCTGATTCTCGGCGGGATCTTCAACGAGCGTAATGCCAAAGTTGGACAGAACTTCTGCAGGGGTAACACCAGGCATGGGGCCTCCTTTAAAAACGCGACACGTGGACGCGGCGCGCACTTTACTCACGTAAAGCCTGTTGTACCCGATATGCAAAATCGTTTTTGCGGCAATGGCGAAGCGCCCGCTCAACGGTCAAAAATCGCACGCAAGCGGCCTAGTCATTGGGGACGTTCTTAAACGACTAGTCGTTGGGGACACTCTTGAACAGGCAACAGCCAAGGAGTGTCCCCAGATGCCGGCACTTAGGGACGTTCCCAAAGTGCCGGCACATAAAGAACGTCCCTAAGTGCCGACTACTGAATGGCGCCGCCGAAATTATTGAACAACCTGTTCAAAAACACGAATGGATACCACCGCGACTATACTAGAGCGCAGCAATAGAAAGGACCCCGCTTTGAGCATCACGCCCCTCGATAGCATTCGCCGCGCCATCGCCCGCCGCAACGGCGTCTCCAACCCCGCTGCATCGAAAGGCGACACCGCGAAGGCCCAGGGCGGCCGCATCGAGAACGGCCTGTTCCCCGCCTCCCACACGGCCGAAGAGCTCGCGCGCATCCAAGAGCTAAGCCAGCGTAACGCCGGCGGTCCCGACAGTAGCCAGGCCACACGCCGTCGCCGCGAGCGCAATCGCCAACCCGGCCCCATCCACCGCATGGTCAACGCTTGGTGGAACCGTCTGCTCGGCGCCGTCTACGGCGGTGGCTTCTCCATGCAGGAAGCGGAATACGAGGAGCACGCCACCCGCCGCGATTACCTTTGGAACACTCTCGGCACCGCCGTGTGGGGCTTGGCGTTTCCGCTGCTCACCATCGTGTCCACGCAGCTCGTGGGCGCCGAAGAAGCAGGCAAATTCTCCATCGCCTTCGTCACCGGCACGCTCATCATGATCGCATGCAACTACGGCGTGCGCAATTTCCAGGTCTCAGACATCGACGAAAAGACGTCCTTTGCCTCCTACCAGCTCAACCGCTGGCTTTGCGGAGCGCTCGCCCTAGGCTGTGGCCTCATGTACAGCAGCGCCCGCGGCTATGACGCGCAGATGGCGACGATCAGCCTGGGCGTCTACCTGTATAAGGTGATCGATGGCGTGGCGGACGTGTACGAGGGCCGCCTACAGCAGGCCGATAAACTCTACCTGGCCGGCATGAGCCAAACGCTACGCTCCGTCGGCGTCATCGTGGTCTTTAGCGTGGCGCTGTTCCTTACGCGTAACATGCCCATCGCGGCCATGGCCATGGGCATCGCCGCGATCGCCTCGCTCGTGCTGGTCACCGCGCCGCTCGCCCTGCTCGAGACCGAAAAATCGCGCCGCGTGAGCCTTCGCGAGGTCGGCCACCTGTTTGTCCAGTGCGCTCCACTCTTTGGTGCACTGTTCTTGTTCAACCTCATCGAGAGCATGCCCAAGTTTGTGATGGAAGGCACGCTGGCATACAAATATCAGCTGTACTTTAATGCCCTGTTCTTTCCGGCGCAGGCTATTTTGCTGAGCATTGGATTTATCTATAAACCGCAGCTCCTGCGCTTGTCGAGCATTTGGGCTAATCCTCGCAAGCGTCGTCGCTTTGACCTGATTATTGTTGCCGTTATGGCGCTGATCGTGGTCATCACCGGCGCGTGCGCCGCATTTATGGCAGGTCCCGGTATTCCCCTCATGAGCTTTATGTACGGCCTCAGCTTTGAGCGCTACCGTACGCTGGCGCTGCTGATGGTCGTCGCCGGCGGCGTCACCGCGGCCATCGACTTTATCTACGCCATCATCACGGTGCTGCGCCACGCTGGAGACGTCACCAAGATCTACCTGATCTGCTTCGCCGTAAGCGTGGTGCTGCCGGTGATCTTGATTAAGCTGCTGGGTCTGATGGGCGCTGTGGTGAGCCACCTAGCCATCATGGCCCTACTCCTGGTGCTACTGATTATCGAGTACGCCCACATCCGCCAACGCATCGAACGCGACCGCAACCCATACGGCGCCTAATTAGCTGACCGGTCACCGGAATTTGCGATGGAATCACCCCGTCTGGGGTCTCGTTGCGGACAATATTCATCACGCAAAACTAAGTGAGTAGACTTTTACCGAATCCCCGACCACACCAACAGAGCACAAGTCTGTGACCTGCGGTTTTATTGAGGCAAATATGTTGGGTGCTCGGCATTTCCAAAAAAGTCTACTCACTTAGCCAGCGGGCAGCCAAAAAAGAACCGCCGCGACGTCGTTTGACTCCGTTGCGACGGTTTTTCGAGCATTTTCGCGCTGTCGAGGACGCAGACGCTCCTCATTTCTAGCGCTTACCGAGCAAGAAGGCGCTACTCTCCGAAAGTAGTCAAAAAAGCCCCGTCCCAAATTAGCTACGGTAGATCGGCGGAACAAGGTTATTCGCCCGGGTTGATGTTCGCGTAGAACTCGGCCCCGTCGTCCAGGCGCAGGATGCCCACGCGGCCGAACTCGGAGCCGGTGGCGGCGGCGCAGTCGATGTCGATGCGATCGGGCACACCAGCAGTGTCCTCGCCGCCCAAGCGCACGATCTGCCCGCGTCCCGATTCCTCATCGAGCCCCGCCAGACCACCGACCTCGCAATAGCGCCCAAGCGATACCGTGGGCGTGTGACCGCTCACCACGACCGGGCCCTTGCCCTCGGCAGAAAGCAGCCCGGTCGACGCATCCCAATAGCCATGACGAATCCACAGCAGGTCATCGGACGACTGCACCGCGAGCATCTGCTGCAGCAGCTCGCGATCGGCACCCACCGCTCCGACGCCATCGGCACAATCGACACCATGCTCAAGCAAAAACGCGCGCGCCGCCTTTATCTCGATTCCAGCATGTACCAGCAGATACGGGCGCTCCTCGGTCTCGACCACCGCGTAGAGCGGCAGCGCGGCCATCCATCGCACGAGCTCCTCGTATGCCTCAAATTCCATGTCGTTGAGCTGCTCGCGCGTCGTCCAGCCACCGTTGATATCCCAGGTCTCGGCATCGAGCGGATCCTGGCCAATGATGGCATCGAGCATGATCTGCTCGTGATTGCCCTTGAGCACGCGGGCGTTGGGCAGCGAGCGCACGAGCTTAATAACGCCGACCGGATCGGGCCCGCGATCGATCATGTCGCCCAGCACGTGCAGCGTGTCGTCGGACGTCAACGAGATCTTAGACAGGGCCTCGTCAAGCGCACGCACGTGCCCGTGAGCATCAGATGTCACATAGATCGCCATGGTACGCCTCTCCTTGCATTGCGACCGAAGCCCGGTGCCGCAACTAAAACTTCAAGTTGAACTTAAACGTTACCCATTGTACTCCGTTGCAATAAAGCTGGAAAGGGTTTCCGAGCAGAGGCAAAGACGGCAGCCGTCTATGACGATATCGCGCACGCCCGCAATCCAACCCCATAAACCCACCATCTTTGGGTACAAATAACCGCAGACAACTGACCGTGCCACGCCAACCACCCAGGAGCGGACACTATCCATGAACCAGATCCTTCTCTTTATCGGCCTCGTCATTATTTTGTGCCTGACCATCAAACCCGTCGGCAAAAAACTCCCCTTCCCCACCCTGCTCATCTTTATCGCGCTGGGCATGCTGTTGGGCGTCAACGGCCCGGCGCACATCGATTTTAGCGACTACGCGCTTACCGAAACCGTCTGCAGCACGGCGCTGCTGTTCATCATGTTCTACGGCGGCTTTAACACCAATATCGACCGCGCCAAGCCCGTCGCTGCGCCGGCGGTGCTGCTGAGCACGCTCGGCGTCGTCATCACTGCCGGCATCACCGGCGTGTTCGCCCACTTCGCGCTGGGGTTCGACTGGATCGGCGGCCTGCTGCTGGGATCGGTCGTGGCATCCACCGACGCGGCGAGCGTCTTTAGCGTACTGCGTGAGCACAGCCTGTCGCTGAGAGGTGGCACCGACTCGCTGCTCGAGGTCGAATCGGGCTCCAACGATCCCGTCGCCTATATGCTCACCGCCGTGCTCGCCACACTCGCGGCCGGCGGCGACATCAACATTCCCGCACTGCTGGCCAAGCAGATTATCTTGGGCGTGGGCCTGGGCCTCGCCATCGGCTGGGCGGCGGGCCGCCTGATTGAACGCGCGCACGCAACGGCCGAGGGCGCGCAGACCATCTTTTTGTTCGCCGTGGTCATCGTCGCCTACGCGCTGCCGAGCTACCTGGGCGGCAACGGATTTTTGGCCGTGTACCTGGCCGGCATTGTGCTGGGTGCGAGCGACATCACCGGCAAGGTCGAGATGGCGCACTTCTTCGATACCCTCACCGAGATGGCCGAGATGACGATCTTCTTCTTGCTCGGCCTGCTCGTAACGCCCGCACGCCTGCCGCAGATGCTGCTGCCGGGCCTGGCGCTCATGGCGTTTATGCTCTTTGTGAGCCGCCCCATCGCCGCCGGCGTGCTCCTAGCGCCCTTTAAGACGAACCCTCGCCAGGTTGCGCTCGTAAGCTGGGCGGGTCTGCGCGGCGCGGCTTCGGTCGTCTTTAGCCTCTTTACCGTGGTGGCCGGTGTTCCTGGCGGTCACGACCTGTTTGACCTGGTATTTGTGATTGCCGTGTCGAGCATTGTGGTGCAGGGCTCGCTGCTACCGGCGGTGGCGAAAAAGCTCAATATGATCGACGCGGAAGGCGACGTGCGCCGTACGTTTAACGATTACCGCGACGAGGACGGCATGTCGTTTGTCAAGTTCAAGGTGGGCGCGGGCCATCCGTTTTCCGGACGCTCGCTCGCCGATATTGGCAGCGCCACGGACATGCTCGTCGTCCTGGTGCTGCGCGATGGCGCGCACCCGGTGCTGCCCAATGGCGATACCGTGATTGAGGAAGGCGACCTATTGGTGATGGCTGCCCCGACGTTTGAAGAGCGTGCCGAGGTTACGCTGCGCGAGGTCACCGTGACGCCCCACGGTCGCCTGGCCGGCCAGCGCCTGCGCGACGTGCCGCAAGGCAAGCATCCGTTTATTGTGGTGATGCTCAAGCGCGACGGCCAAACGATCATTCCCGATGGCAACACCCTAATATACGCCGGCGACGAAGCCGTCATTGCCGCACTGGCGTCGTAGCGGGCAGGAGGTAGCTAATTTGCGGCGAAGAGATCAAGCGCCTAGAGAACCTCATGCCTTCGCTCGCAGATTTGGATTTGCCTGAGGAGTAAGGTCACCTCTCCCCCATGTAACAACCCTGTAAATCATAGCGGCGCACTCGGGTTTTGCTGTGATGCGGTCGCGCCTGACGCTGCACTGTGCTAAAGTATCCCGAACGTTCAAACGACTACGAGGGGGAAATAGAAGATGGCACGTGTGCACAACTTCTCAGCTGGCCCGGCCGCACTGCCCACAAGCGTGCTCGCCGAGATCGCCAACGAGATGATGGACTACCGCGGTTGCGGCATGTCCGTGCTCGAGATGAGCCATCGATCTAGCATGTACCAGCAGATCATCGACGACGCTGAGGCAACCCTGCGCCGTCTGCTGAGCATCCCGGACAACTACCGTGTCCTGTTTTTGCAGGGCGGCGCCACGCTGCAGTTTGCGGGCATCCCCATGAACCTCATGCGCCGCGGCCGCGCCGGCTACGTCGTGACCGGCAACTTTGCCAACAAGGCGTACAAGGAGGCCGCCAAGTACGGCGAG
>CAVEET010000199.1:0-2579 GCA_963614835.1 Bulleidia sp.
GCTCTTCTACCCGAAGAGCTCGGCTATAACCAGCGCGTCTTTGACACCGTCAACCACGGGTCGCACTGGCAGCAGCTGAGCTGCGCCATTCAGGACGGCGTTCGCTGCCGCATCTCGTATCGCTCGATGGACGATGCACGGCCACGTGAGCGTCTGGTCGACCCCTTGCGCATTACGGCAAACGGCGACCAAACATACCTGATTGCCTGGGACATCGCGGTCGATGAGCAGCGCACCTATCGCATGGATAAAATCGAGGGACTCGCCTTGACGGAAGACTCCGTCGTGCCTCATGCACCGGACGTCACATCCCTCCACGATTCCCTTGCTCGGACGCAGCCTAGCGCAAAGCTCTTGATGCCATTCGATATGGCGGAGTATCTGGACTGGGCCGGCATCACCCTAATCGAGCGCAGCGGGGCAGACATGGCAACGGTAACCGTGCATTACGGCTCCGAGCGTTGGCTACTGAGCCAGATAATCGCAGCGGGCGGAGCCATCCGCATCTTGGATGACCCCGCCCTGTCAAAGCGTCTGTGCGATATGGCAAAAACCCTCGTCTGTCCGCTTTAGCGCCGCCGCTCGTGGCGTGCACGCCACAGTTGCAGATAGTGCCCGATCTGCGCCGATTCGATGCGCTGGTAGGAGCTCGTGGGCAGCGACGTTAAGAACTTCTTTCCGTAGCCCTTCGTCACCAGGCGCGGGTCGGCCAGAATCAGCACGCCGCAATCGGTCGACGAGCGGATAAGGCGGCCGGCCGCCTGCTTGACCTCGAGCACCGCCTCGGGCAGCGAATAGCGCGCCCAAGCGCGGTCTTCGCGCAGGTTGCGCTCGCACGAGAGCGGGTCCGTGGGACTCGAGAACGGCAGCTTGGGAATGATGACGCAGCGCAGCGTCTCGCCGCTGGCGTCAAACCCCTCCCAGAAGGCCTTAAGCGCAAAAAGCGACGAGGTTGGCTCGTTGATAAACCGGTCGCGTAGGCGACGAGGAGATGAGTTGCGCTGCTGGCAGTTGAGCTCCAGACCCGCACGGGCCATCTTGGGCTCAACGCGGGCGTACAGGTCTTCCATGTCGCGCCGATTGGTGAACAACGTGAGCACCGATCCGCCCATGGCAAGATGGGCGTCGACCAGCACGCGCTCGAGCGCTGTAAGATAGCTCTCACGATCGCGCGGATCGGGGATATCGCCCGCAACGACTACAGCCATGTTCGAATCGAAGTCGTAGCTCGAGTCCAAGTGCAGCGACGAGGATGTTGAAGCACCGATGCGATCGAGACCGACCGCGTGGTTAAAGTGTTCAAAGCTTTTGGACACCGTCATGGTCGCCGAGGCAAAGATAGCCGTGTGAACCTCGGGCAGCCACTCGGTTGCCAAGGCCTCGCCAATGTCGATGCGCTCTGCGGTCATTGACTCTCCGCCGGCACGCAGCCTGCGATTGACCTGCAGCGAATACACGTAGTGTTCATCGGTGCCGTCAATGATGAGTTTGAGGTTCTCGGCCAGCTCGTGCAGGCGGCGCGAAATATCACCCAGGTCGACAACAACCTCGGGCTTGTCGGCGGCGACGGCTTGCACCAGCGCGTCGACGCTCTTGTCAGCTTGTTCCAATGCGTCGATGGCAGTGTAGGCCGACTGTAAGAAATCATGCCAGTCGTCAGATTCGCGCAGCTCGGGGCCAATCCATAGATTGGCATTGTCATAACCCCCACGGGCACGGCGGCCGAGCTCGCGAACGCCATCGAACACGTCGGCGATTGCCATGCTCGCGCGCGCAACCGTCGACGTCGCCTTGGCAGTAAGGCCCAAATAGAGCGTAGAGCCCTCGGAGGTTGCCAAATCACGGGAGACCTGGCTTAGCGCACCGGTGCTCGAGCCACCCAGGCGCTCAAACAGAACGCGTGATTCGTCCGCCGACACCACGCGCGCCCACTGACGGCGCGCCTCGCGCTCGATGGAATGGGCCTCGTCGATTACCCAATGACGAATCGGAGGCAAAATCCTGCCCTCGGCCGCAACATTGCGGAACAGCAGGGAATGGTTGGTGACCACCACATCGGCATGCGCCGCACGACGGCGAGCGCCGTGGACCAAACATTTATCAGGGAAAAACGGGCAGAGGCGACGAGCACACTCGCGCGAGGCCGTCGTAAAGTCGGGACGGTTGACGCTGCGCCACCGAATGCCGAGCGAGTCGAGGTCGCCATCGGCTGATTGGCAGACGTACGCCATAATGACCGCGACCGCCGTGAGCGTGTCCGCCGGATCGCGCTTGGTGGTAATCTCGACCTGGCCTCGGCTCATGCGCTCAAGCTTGCGCAGGCACGGATAGTGGTCATAGCCCTTGAGAGCGCAAAATGACAGACCACCGTCCAGTTGCTCGGCAAGTTTTGGCAGCTCATGGTACATGAGCTGGTCTGCAAGATTGTTCGATTTGGTCGCAATACCAACCGTGATGTTGTTACGGCGTGCCGCCTCGGCAAAAGGCACCAGATAGGCCATCGATTTGCCGACGCCTGTGCCCGCCTCAATTACACGATGAGTGCCCGTGACCAGCGCATCGCGGACCTCGAGCGCCAT
>CAVEET010000200.1:0-6640 GCA_963614835.1 Bulleidia sp.
GGATGCGCTCGCGCGGGGTGACCTGGCCGGTATAGCGCTCGACGGCCTGTGCCGCTTGGGCCACGAGCATCAGCAGGCCGCCGATGCAGGGGATACCGCGGCGCTCGGCCTCGAGCATGAGTCCCGTGCGGGCGGGGTTGTAGACAATGTCGATAACGCCTTCGAGCGCATTGAGCCCTTCGAGCGTGCAAGGCGCGTCGGGGCAATGGGGGAACATGCCGGCGGGCGTGCAGTTGACGAGTAGGGCGGCGTCGGACTGCTGCACGATGTTGCCGTAGTTGACCTCGCTCGTGCGACCCACGGGCACAACGATGGCGCCCAGGTCTCCCAGCACCATCGTTGCCGTGGTGCCGGCGCCACCGGTGGCTCCGAGCACGAGGGCCTTCTTGCCGGCAACCTCCACACCCAACTCCTCAACCAGGCATTGGAAGCCAAAATAGTCGGTGTTGTCGCCGCGCAGGCGGCCGTCGGGCAGGCGCGTGATGGTGTTGACGTTGCCCATACGCTCAGCGAGCGGGCTCAGCTCGTCCAGGTACTCCATGACGGCGCGCTTGTAGGGGATAGTCACGTTGGTGCCCTCCCACTCTTCGCCCGTCATAAAGGCCGCGAGGTCCTCGGGCTCGCGCTCAAATCGCACGTACTCGAGCCCAGCGAGCTCTTTGTAGATGGTCGGGGTGTAGCTGTGGCCCAGCACGCGGCCCAGCACGCCGTAGGGGCGGGTTGCGGCGACGTCAGTCATCTAGAGCACCTCCGTGTAGCTGCCAAAGTAGGTGAAGCTCTCGCACACGTCGTCGATGGAATCGAGCAGGTCGTCGAGGGCCTTGCTGCCAAAGGGGCAGTCCAGATCAAAGTAGAACATAAACTCAAAGTCGTGGCCGGGGATGGGGCGGCTCTCGAGTTTGATGAGGTTGATGTTGAGCGCGTAGAAGCGCTCGAGCACGCGATAGAGGGCACCCGGCTCATTGGCCGTGGTGATCATGAGCGAGGTACGGTTGGCACCGGGATAGACGCGTGGCTCGCGGCTGATGACGACAAAGCGTGTGTAGTTGTTGTCCGAGTCCTGGATGTTGGACTCCAGCACCTCCAGGCCATAGAGTGTCGCGCAGCTGCGCGATGCGATGGCGGCAACATCGGTGCGCCCGGAGCTGGCGACCATCTCGGCCGACATGGCGGTGTTGGGGTGCTTGGTGGCGTGCAGGTCGTGGGACTCGATAAAGCCGGCACACTGGGCAATGGCTTGGCCGTGGCTGTAGACCTCGCGCACGTCGGCGAGCTTAGTGCCGGGCTTGACGAGCAAGTTGTGGTCGATCTTGAGGCGAAGCGAGCGCACGATGTGGAAGTCGAACTGGGCGAGCAGGTCGTAGACGACGTTGACCGAGCCGGCGGTGGAGTTCTCGATGGGCAGCACGCCAAACTCGCAGAAGCCGTCGCGCACAGCGCGCATAACGCCTTCGAAGGTCTCGAAAAACGCGATGTCGGGCACGTCGAAGAGTTTGCACGCGGCGATTTGGCTGTAGGCACCTTCGACGCCCTGGCAGGCGACGGTTGCCGTCTGGGGGAAGGGTGTGTCAAAGGCTGCGGCCATGGCATGGGCCTTTTGCGACACCGTGATGCCCTTGAGCTCGTTGATGTAGCGCTGCTGCTCGGCCTTGCTCATGCTCATGAGGAGACGGAACAGGGTGATGGTCTGCGCCTTGTAGCGCTCGGGCGCGCGGCTGGCGAGGTTGTTGAGCTTGGAGCGCTCACGGGCGGGGTCGAAGACGGCCTTGCCCATCTCGATTTTTGACTTGGCTACCTCGGTGGCAATGTCCATTCGCTCGACAAAGCTGTTGAGGAGCGTGGTGTCGATGCCATCGATGGCCTGGCGGATGTCAGCAAGGTCCATGGAGGCCCCTTTCACGTAACGGCTGAGTTGGCAGGCAACCCAGGTGAGTCGGGTTAGAGCTGGGCGGCGTCCTCTAGGAGGGCGTCCCAGATGGCGAGGGCGGCGGCTGCTTCGGCTACGGGGACGGCTCGGGGGACGATGCAAGGATCGTGACGGCCGTGGACCGAGAGCTCGGCATTTTCCATGGCGTCCATGTCTACGGTCTGCTGCTCGCGGCCAATTGAAGGCGTCGGCTTTACGGCCATGCGCCACATGACGGGCGCGCCGGTCGAAATACCGCCCAGGATGCCGCCGGCGTTATTGGACTCGACCTCGATCTCGCCGGTCTCGGCATCGATGCGATACGGATCGTTGTTTTCGCTACCGCGCATGGCGGCCACGGCAAAGCCCATGCCAAACTCCACGCCCTTTACGGCGGGAATGCCAAACGCGATTTGCGCGATGCGGTTCTCGATGCCGTCGAACATGGGGTCGCCGATGCCCGCGGGAAGCCCGTAAATGCCGCACTCCACGATGCCGCCGATGCTGTCGAGTTCGTCGCGCGCGGCTAGGATCTCCTCGCGCATGCGGCCGGCTGCGGCGGCGTCAATGCACGGCAGATCGTTCGTAAGGATCGCCTTGCGGTCGGCCTCGCGATAGACCATATCGTCCATCGGCAGGTCGGAGATGCCGCCGATCTGCGCGACGTGCGCCATCACCCGAATGCCGCGGGCCTCGAGTGCCTGCAGCGCGATGCCGCCGGCGATGCACAAGGGGGCCGTCAGGCGGCCAGAGAAATGCCCACCGCCGGCGACGTCGTGCATGTTGTGGTACTTCAAACGTGCCGGAAAATCCGCGTGTCCCGGACGGGGCTTGCGGCGCAGCTCAGAGTAATCCTTGGAGCGCGTGTTGGTGTTCTCGATAATCGCGGCGATGGGCGCGCCAGTGGTGTGTCCATCGACCACACCGGCGATGATATGGGCGGCGTCGGCCTCACGGCGCTTGGTTGCGGTCTCGTCGCGACCGGGGGCGCGACGGTCCAAAAAGGCCTGCAGCTTCTCCTGGTCCACGGCGATGCCCGCCGGGATGCCATCGAGCGAGCAACCGATAGCAGGGGAGTGCGACTGGCCGAAAATGCTCAGATGCAAAACGTTGCCAAAGGTCGAGGACATACTATTCCTCCTCGAGCGTGACCTTGCCGCCCAGCAGGCGGTAGTGGTCGAAGAAATCGGGATAGGACTTGTTGACGGCCTCGGCGCTGTGGATCACGACCTCGCCGGTGGCACGGCTCGCGGCGATGGCGGCCATCATGGCGATGCGATGGTCGTTGTGCGAATCGACCTCGCCGCCGGTAAAGGCATCGACACCCTTGATGATGAGGTCGTCGCCGGCAATGCGCACCTGCGCGCCCAGCGCGGTGAGCTCGCGGGTGGTGGTGACCAGGCGGTCGGATTCCTTAATGCGCAGGCGGGCGCAGTCGCGGATGAACGTGCGGCCCTGTGCCAGCGATGCCACGGCAGAGATGACGGGCACCAAGTCGGGAATGTCGTGGGCGCTCATCTCAAAGCCGGCGAGCTTGTCGGACTGCACGGTGGCGGCGTTGGTGGAGCGCACGATGCGGGCACCAAAGCGCGAAAGCGCGGCGAGCACGTTGCGGTCGCCCTGTGCGGAGCTCAGCGACACGCCCTCGACGGTGATGGGGTCGGTGCCGATGGCGCCGGCGCACAGCCAAAAGGCGGCGTTGGACCAGTCTCCCTCGACGGCTACGCTGCCGGGCGTGCGGTACGATCCGCTGTTTACGCGGAAGTTCGTGACCTCGGGCTGGCCGTCCTTGGCCGGAATACGCTCGACGTTGACCTCGACACCAAAGGCCTTCATGGCCTGGATCGTCAGGTTGATGTAGGGGCGGCTCTCGATGAGGCCGGTTACCTGCACGCAGGAGGGCTGGGCGAGCAGCGGGGCTGCCAGCAGCAGGCCGGAGATATACTGCGAGCTTACGTTGCCCGGCAGCACAAAGGTGCCCGGGCGCATGCGTCCGCTCGTCTTGAGCGGAAAACCGCCCAGACCCTGTAGGTCGCAGCCGGCGGCGATGATCTCGTCCGAGAGCGGGGACAGCGGGCGGGCGCCCAGGCGGCCCTGGCCCACGAAGGTGGCATCCGCACCCAGCGCGCAGGCGACGGGCAGCATAAAGCGCAGCGTGGAGCCGCTTTCGCCGCAGTCAAGCGTGCCGCCGGCAAGGGCCTTGAGCAGGCCAAACTCAATACTCTTCATGGTGGGGTGGACCTGGAAGCCGTCCTCGACGGTCTCGATGCGAGCGCCCAGGGCCGTAAGGCAACGTACCGTGGCCTCGATGTCGGCGCAGGTAGTGTTGCAGGTAACGTGCGTCTCGCCGTTGGCAAGCGCAGCGCAGATGATGAGACGATGCGCCATCGACTTGGACGCGATGGCGGGAACGGTGCCCTTGAGCGGGGACGGGGTGATGCGGGCTAGCATGCGGATGCGTCTCCCTTCTGGCCGAGGCCTTCGGCAATTAAATCATGGAAGGTGGAAAGCGGCGTGCGGTCGATGCTGCAGCGGCCAATGCCGTGAGGAATCACCAGGTCGATGGTGTCGCCCGCGCGTTTTTTGTCGTGGAGCGCCTCGGCAAAGACGGCATCGGCATCTAGGTCGCAGCGGGTCTTGAGGCCATGGCGGGCGCAGAGCTTCTCAATACGACCGGGCAGTGCAGCATCGCAAATGCCGTGCAGGGCCGCGGCGCGCGTAATGATGCCCATACCGATCGACACGCAGTTGCCGTGTCCGAGCTCAAAGTGCTCACAGGCCTCGACGGCGTGTCCGGCGCTGTGTCCAAAGTTGAGGAGCTTGCGCTGGTTGGTTTCGCGCTCGTCGGCGACGACCACGGCGCGCTTGATGTCGATATTGCGGGCGATGATGAGTGCTACGCGGGCCACATCGCGGTTGAGCAGCTCCAGCGTGAGCGGGGTCTTCTCCAGTTCGGCAAAAAGCTCCGGGTCGGCGATCACGGCGTGTTTCACAACCTCGCCGCAGCCGTCGGCGAACTGCTCGGGCGTGAGGGTGGCCAGGCACCCCACGTCGGCGATAACCACGCTCGGCTGCCAAAAGGCGCCGGCCAAGTTCTTGCCAGCAGCCAGGTCGATGGCCGTCTTGCCGCCCACCGACGAATC
This sequence comes from Bulleidia sp., assembly GCA_963614835.1. Classification (GTDB taxonomy): domain Bacteria; phylum Actinomycetota; class Coriobacteriia; order Coriobacteriales; family Coriobacteriaceae; genus Collinsella. The sequence goes on from CAVEET010000200.1 coordinate 5,050, forward strand.
CACCATGGCGAGCAGGCTCGTCGGGATCTGCACAAACTTGCAGCCGCGCATGTAGGTGGCGGCTGCAAAGCCCGCCACGTCGCCCACGACGCCGCCGCCGAGTGCCACGATCACGTCGGAGCGCGAAAGCTCGTGCTCGGCCACAAACTCCAAAATGGCAACATAGGTTTCGGCGCGCTTATGGGCCTCGCCGGCCTCGAAGGTGCAGATGCTCACTTCGTAGCCTGACGCCTCCAGGCTCTGCTTAACGGGCATCTGGTAGAGCGGGCCCACGTTGGTGTCCGTCACGATGACAGCCTTGGTGCCGCCGGCAGTGGTGCGCACGAGTGGTCCCGCCTGCTCCAGCAAAAACGTGCCTACATGCACCTGGTAGGGGCGTGCGGTGTCGATATCGATGGTAATCGCCATAAGCTTCGGTCCTTTCGACCTGGCGTGATAGGTGGTCTAGTGGGAGGCCTCGTCGTCGAGCGCGCGCTTAATGCGGTCGCCCTCGGCAAGGAGATTCTCCAGATAGCGCTGGTCGCGGTCCTTGAGCGCACGGCTGTAGGCGCCAAGCGACTCGATTAGATGGTCGATCTCGAAGGCGAGCGCGTCGGCGTCGTCGATCATGAGCTCGGACCACATTTGCGGGTTGAGGTGCGCCACGCGGGTGAGATCGCGGTAGCTACCGGCCGAAAAGCCGTGGTGGACCTGGGCGGTCGGGCTCTTTACGTAGGCGTTGGACACCACGTGCGCAAGCTGGCTCGTGAAGGCGATGACGCGGTCGTGCTCGGCGGCGCTGGTCACGGTGAACTTGCCAAAGCCCAAGGGGCGCACCATCTCGCGCACCTGGCCCAAAAGCTCCAGTTTGAGCGCATCGTCCACCGCGGGCGGCACGAGCACGAGTGGCGCGCCCTGGAACAGGTCGGCGCGGGAGTGTGCGTAGCCCGAGTGCTGCGTGCCCGCCATGGGGTGTGCGCCCACAAAGTAAAAGCCGTGCTTACGGGCAAGCTCAAAGGCACGTTCGCACACGATGCCCTTGACGCCCACGGTGTCGATCACCACGGGACCCATGATGGCCTCGGTGTCGGTGGCGTCGGCGAGGGCCTGGGCATGCGCCTCGAGCCACTCGATGCAGGCCTCGGGGTAGCAAGCCAGGACGATGATGTCGCATTCGCCGAGTGTCTTGTCGTTGAGCTCTCCGGCGACAGTGCCCATGCTGGCGGCCGTCATGACATCGTCATCGGGGTCCCAGGCCAGCACGCGGACGCCCGCCTGCGCATAGCCGCGGGCAAAACTGCCGCCGATGAGGCCCAGGCCCACGATGCCGGCGCACTTAGGGCCGCCCTGGTTAACGCGCGCGTTTCTCACCGTACCCATGGGCTACTCCATGGTCTCTTGGCAGACAACCTCGCGGATGGCGCGGATGCGGCGCATGGTGTCGTCGAACTGATCGGGGGTGAGGGCCTGGGCGCCGTCGGACCAGGCGCGGCTCGGCTCGTCGTGGACCTCGATCTCCAGGCCGTTGGCACCGCAGGCGGTTGCGGCGAGCGCCATGGGTTCGACGTAGCGGGTGTAGCCGGTGGCGTGGCTGGGGTCGGCAACGACGGGC
>CAVEET010000201.1:0-2606 GCA_963614835.1 Bulleidia sp.
GCGGCACGGGCCTCGGCGCGGGCCTCGAGAATCTTGGCAGCAGCCTCGTCCACGTCGTCGCCCGTGTAGGCGACCAGGCCGGCGGCAACGCCCAGCAGGCCCAGCGGCAGCTCGACCTTGGGCTCGGGAAGCTCGACGCCAAACGTATCGAGCAACTCGGCCAGCGTGTCGGCGGCGGCAAGCGCGGCGGCCTTGTCGGCAGCGTCGCCCGCCTGCTCCAGGTACTGGTTGCATTCAGTGACAAAGCCAAAGACGGCACCCATGGCACCGGCGGTGTTAAAGTCGTCGTCCATGCACTCCTTAAAGGCGGCGCGGGTCTCGGCGGCCTTGGCGGCAAACGCCTCGGATGCTGCCTCATCGGCATCGGCCGTCGCATGGTTCGCGGCCCAGCGCAGGTTCTCGACCGTACCGGCGATACGCGTGAGCGAGTTCTCGGCACCCTCCAGGCGCTCCCAAGAAAAGTCGAGCGGCGAGCGATAGCTCGTCTGCAGCATCAGCAGGCGCAGGGCCGCGGCAGAGTGCTGCTCGAGCACCTCGGCCAGCGTAAAGAAGTTTCCGAGCGACTTGGACATCTTCTCGCCGTCTACCAGCAGCATGCCCGTGTGCATCCAGGTGTTGGAGAAGCCCTGGTGCCAGGCGCAGGTGGCCTGGGCGCACTCGTTCTCGTGATGCGGGAAGGCAAGGTCGGAGCCGCCGCCGTGGATGTCAATCGGGGTGCCCAGGTAGCGGTGCACCATGGCGGCGCACTCGGTGTGCCAACCGGGACGGCCCTCGCCCCAGGGGCTCGGCCAGCTGGGCTCGCCGGGCTTGGCGGCCTTCCACAGGGCAAAGTCGAGCGGGTCGTTCTTGTCCTCGTTCTCCTCGATGCGCGCGCCAACCATAAGGTCGTCGATGTTGCGGCCCGAGACCTGACCATAGTTGGGATCGCTGCGCACGGCAAAGTACACATCGCCGTTATCGGCTGCGTAAGCGTGGCCCTGCTCGATAAGCGTCTTGATCATGGCGATCATGGGGCCGATCTCCTTGGTGGCGCGGGGACGCACATCGGGATCGAGCACGTTGGCGGCGCGCATGACGCCGATGAACTTGTCGGAGAACTCCGTCGCGACCTCGGCAGCCGTACGGCCCTGCTCGTTGGCGCGCTTGATGATCTTGTCGTCGACATCGGTGAGGTTCTGGGCGAACGTGACCTCGTAGCCGCTCGCGATGAGCCAGCGTCGAATCACATCGAAGCTGATGAACGTGCGGGCATTGCCGATGTGGATGTTGTCGTAGACCGTGGGGCCGCACACGTACATGCGGACCTTGCCGGACTCGATGGGCTGGAACTCTTCCTTTTTATGGGTAGCGCTGTTGTAGATACGCATTCGTTACTCCTTAACGGTTTTCTGTAGCAGGCAGACGGCCCAGGCGCCGATTCCCTCGCCCTGGCCTTCCCAACCGAGCTTTTCGGTCGTGGTGGCGGCGACGCCCACATTTTCGACGTCAATGCCCAAGGCATGGGCAAGGTTGGCGCGCATGGCATCGCGGTGCGGGGTGATCTTGGGTTGCTGACAGGCAATGGTGCAATCGGCATCGACAAACTCAAAGCCCAGCTCGCGCGCATAGTCCATCACGCGAGCGAGCAGCACCATCGAATCGGCGCCCTCATAGGCGGGGTCGGTATCGGGGAATAGCTTGCCGATGTCTCCCCCGCGGCAGGCGCCCAGAATGGCGTCGGCCAAGGCGTGCGCGAGCACATCGGCATCCGAGTGGCCCAGCAGGCCGCGCTCGTAGGGAATGTCGACACCGCCGATGATACATCGACGCCCCTCCACCAGACGGTGGACGTCGTAGCCATGGCCAATGCGCAGGTTACTGAACATGGGGAAGGTCCTCTCCCTCGGCCATGCGGCCAAGCAGAATCGCGGTTACGGGACGCAAGTCCTCGGGCACCGTCACCTTAAGGTTATCGCGCGGGCTCTGGACGCAGCGGACGCGCCCACCCATGCGCTCGACCAGCGACGAATCATCGGTGCCGATAAAGCCCTCGGCAATGGCTGCAGCGTGGGCGCGCTTCATAGCATCGACGCTAAAGATCTGCGGCGTCTGCGCGGCCCAATAGAGCTCACGCGGCGGCGTCTCGACGATATTATCGCCATCGACGATCTTGAGCGTGTCGATCGCGGGCTGGCCGCACACGACACCGTCGAGCGAGCGGTCGCCCACAAGCACGTCGATCGCATGGTCGATGGCCTCGGTCGTGATGAGCGGACGGGCGCCGTCGTGGATAGCGACATATTCGAAACCCGCCGGCACCGCGTGCACGCCGGCGCGGGTGGAATCCTGACGAGTATCGCCGGCATCGGCAAAGCTGATGGGCGTGTCATAGTCAAACGGGTCGATAGCCAAGCGGCGCATCTCGGCACGGCGCTCGGCAGGGCAAACCACGACGATATGGCCGACCTTGTCGCTACGATCGAACGCGCGGATGGACCAGCTCATGAGCGGACGGCCCGCCACGTTAACGAGCTGCTTGCCGCCGGGATTTCCAAAGCGCTGGCCGCTGCCGCCGGCAACGACCACGGCGCATACGGGCGCCATTATGCGTTCCCCTGTTTGGTGCC
>CAVEET010000202.1:0-2217 GCA_963614835.1 Bulleidia sp.
TGACGCCGCAGGCCTCAAGGTCGCTCTGGAAGGCATAGCTATACGCCACGCGCCCGTGCGCGACCGTCTTGATACGGCCCATGACAATGGACTTGAGGTGCAAAAACTCGACGCGCATGCTCTGATAGACCTCGAGTGCGACACGAGCCGGATTGGCGCCATGCGCCACCAGGCGCGAAGCAGCATGGAACGCGGCAGCATCGGCGTTCTGGTACTGGAAACGACCGGTGTCGGTCACCAAGCCGCACAGCAAGCAGGTCGCGACGCCGTCACGTGCGACAATACCGCAATTGTCCAAGAAACGGTCGATGATCATGGCGCAGGCCGCGGCATCGACGCGCCTCAGACTGAGCTCGGCAAACTCCTCGCGCGCCGGATGATGATCGAAGCACACCACATGCTTGGAGCGACGAAGCACCTCGGCAGAATTATTGAGGCGCTCGACGACCGGTACGTCCACCGAGATGAACAGGTCAGGATTGCCGGCGTACGCAGATGCCGGCACCAAGCGATCGGAGCCTTCCATAAAGCGGTAGATACGCGGAACCGGGTCATCGTCTGCCAGCAGCAGCGCAATGTCCTTGTTGGGGAAAAACTTCATGAGCGAAAGGCCCAGACCCAATACGGAGCCCAAGGCGTCGCCATCGGGAGAAGTATGTCCCGAAATCGCAATGGAGGACGCACCCTCGATGAGCTCGAGGATGCGTCGCTGAATATCTGCAGACTCGCACGAGGCGAGGTCGGCGGAATTAGTCATCTAAAGCTGCCTCCTGGGCGGCATCCGCTATCGGATAGCCGTCCTCGTCCTTTTCGATCGCAAGCGTGGCGGGAACGTTTTCCAGCGCACGCGTGATGCGCTCGGCCTCATCGGTCGAGCGATCGATGCGAAAATCGAGCTCGGGCGTGACACGCCAATCGAGCGAGCGAGCCAACAGGCTACGAATGCGGCCCTTGGCGCTTGCGAGCGCCTCCATGACCTCGTCGTAGCGGCTCGCATCGCACGACACGTACACACGCGCGAACGAACGGTCCACCGCGACCTCGACCGCGGTCAAAGTAACCAGGTCGAGACGCGGATCGGAAACCTCAAAGAGCAGGATATAACCGAGCTTCTCGCGAAGCTGCTCGCCCAGACGGCGGGTTGCCTGCGTTTGCTTCATAGAGCTACCCCCTACTCGGTACGGGCAACCTGGTCGATGCGGTAACCCTCGATCTGGTCGCCGGGCTTGATGTCCTGGAAGTTCTCCAGACCAATGCCGCCCTCGGAACCGCTCTTGAGGCTCTTGGCCTCGTCCTTGTAGTGGCGCATCGAGGCGATCTTGCCGTTGAAGACCACGATGCCGTCGCGCACCAGGCGCACGGAATCGGTCGCGGCGATCTCGCCCTCCTCGACGCGGACACCGGCGGCGATACCGACTTTGGGCACCTTGAAGGTGTCCAGGACGGTCGCGGTACCCGTGGCGACCTCGACCTCGGTGGGCTTGAGCATGCCGATACGGGCGGCGTCGAGCTCCTCGAGGCACTTGTAAATGACGTCGTAGCAACGGATCTCGACGCCCTCGCGCTCGGCGGCGGAGCGGGCCTTACCGTCGGGACGGACGCCAAAGCCGATGATGATGGCGTTGGAGGCGTCGGCCAGGACGACGTCGGTCTCGTTGATGGCGCCAACGGCGGAGTGGATCGTGTTGATGCGAACCTCGGACTGATCCATCTTGTCGAGCGAGTCCTGAAGGGCCTCGATGGAACCCTGGACGTCGGCCTTGATGATCAGGTTGAGCTCCTTGACCTCGGCGTCGGCAATGGTCTCGAAGAGGTTCTCGAGCGTGACGTGCTTGACGCGGCTCTGCTCCTCGATACGGGCCTTCAGCGAACGCTCGTCGGCCAGCGCACGTGCCTCGCGCTCGTCCTCGAACACGCGGAACTCGTCACCGGCGTTGGGCACGGACTGCAGGCCCAAAATCTCGACGGCGTCGGAGGGACCGGCCTCGGTGACGGCGCGGCCCTTGGGGTCGAGCATGGCGCGGACGCGGCCGTAGGTAAGGCCGGCGACCAGCGTATCGCCCACGTGCAGGGTACCGCGGGTCACGAGCACAGTAGCAACCGAGCCGCGGCCCTTGTCGAGCTTGGCCTCGAGGACGTTGCCCGAGGCAAAGGTGTCCGGATTGGCCTTGAGCTCGAGCACGTCGGCCTGGAGCAGCACGGTCTCCAGAAGGTCGT
>CAVEET010000203.1:0-2905 GCA_963614835.1 Bulleidia sp.
CCCTTTCGAGCAACGGCGCGACGGAAGCGCTCCTGCTGGGCGCGGCGCTGCGCATCGCGCTTGCCACCCCCGCCAAAACCGCCGCGTCCTGCCTTGGCCGTAAAGGCGCGAACGACGTTCTCATCGAGCAACTCATCGGTATCGACATGCTCACGCGGAGCAGCTTCTTCCACAGCAGGCACGTCAGCGGAATCCTCGACGACAAAATCCTCGACGGACTCAGCGGGCTGCTCCTGGGCATCGCGGATCTCGGCATTGATGGTATAGAACGCCGGGCGCCCGTTAATGCCGCTACCCTCGATCTTGGTCACGATATTTGCCGCGATAAACTCATCGCGCATCGCCTTGGTGTCACATTCCTTATCGACGGAGCGGAAAATTTGCGCCAGCGCACTCGACTTAATCTTGAGCGCCTTGCGGCAAAGCAGGTCGTAGGCAACCAGCTTGGCACGCTCAGCAGAAAGCGACGTCTGGCTGCTCAGGCGCTCAGCCAAAGCATCGACATTGTTTTGATTATCGGAATATACCGTCTTGGCCACGGGGCCCCTTTCATATGTACACATATACGTCTATATGGTACAACGCGCGCCCTTATCCACGCAAAACATCTGCGAGAACACTCGAGCGTCACCAGCTTTCGCATGAGAAAAAGACCGAGCCCGCGAAGTCGCGGACCCGATCTTTCCGAGTCATATAGATGTGACGTTCAACCCGTCCGACCGACTAGGCCTTGGCGGCCTCGGCGTCGGCAGGAGCCTCAGCGGCAGCGGCGCGACCGTACTCGGCCTTGCCCATATCGGACCACTCGGGCTCCTCGTCGGGCATGGAGCCAGCCTCCTTGCCGAAGAACTCCTTGAGGCAGTTGACGGCAACGATGAGGCCCAGGACCATCAGCAGGACGGCAAAGACGAGCTGCAGGCCCTTGGTGGCGGCGACGGAGACGGCGGCCGTGGTGGCGGTAGCCGGGATGGTACCGAAGAAACCGTAGGCCTGGACGGCGGTCATGCAGCCCATGGCGCTCTGGACCAGCGAGGTGAAGGTGCAGCAGAGCAGGAAGGCGACGGGCACGTAGAGCATCCAGCCCTTGCGGCCGGTGCACTTGCAGAACACGGCGAGGGTGATCATGGTCATGCCGCCGAGCAGCTGGTTGGAAGCACCAAAGAGCGGCCAGATGTTGGCATAGCCACCAAAAGCGAGAGCGAGACCGGGAAGCAGGGTAACGACCGTGGCGAACCAGGGGTTGCCGAGGACCTTCATGTAGCCGGCCTTGGACTCGATGGCCAGGGCGTCGTTGGTCTGGGCAAAGAACTCGGAGAACGAGGTGCGGGCGATGCGGGCGACAGCGTCGAGCGAGGTCAGGGCCAGAGCGGAGACGTTCATGGTCATGAAGACGGTAGCGAGCGTGCCGTCAACACCGAAGGCCTGCATACCGCGGGAGATGCCAGCGGCGAAGATCTGGAACGGGGTGGAAGCGACACCGGCGTTGAGGGCGCCGGTACCGGCGGTGTTCATATCGGAGAACATGATGCCGGCGACGATGATGGCAAGGATGCCGACGAAGGACTCGACGATCATTGCGCCGTAACCGACCTTGACGGCGTCCTGCTCCTTCTCGACCTGCTTAGAAGAGGTGCCTGAAGAAACGAGGCTGTGGAAACCGGAGAGAGCACCGCAAGCGACGGAGACGAACAGGACCGGGAACATCATGCCGGAGGCAGTGGAGAAGCCGGTGAAGACCGGAGCGGTGATAGTGGCCTGACCGTTGACGCCCAGGACGACGATGCCGAGGACAGCGCAGACGATCATGACGATCATCATGATGGAAGTGAGGTAGTCACGCGGGGTCTTGAGCATCTGGATGGGCATAGCGCCAGCGAAGACCAGGTAGACCATGACGACGGCGAACCACTGGAACTTATCCAGGTAGACCGGGAATTGCATGCCGACGGCGAACATGAGAACCATGAGGACAACGCCAGTGACGAACTCGGCAGCGCCGGTGAGGTTGAACTTCTTCTGGGCCCAACCAAAGGCGATAGCGACGAAGGTGAACAGGATGGAGATGGTACCAGCGCAGCCGGCGGCATAGGACTTGGTGAAGTCGATGGCACCGGTAGCAGCACCAGAAGCGTCAACGGCCTGGGTGAACATGAACGTCTTGCAGACCATGTCGGTGAAGGCGGCGATGACGATGATGCAGAACAGCCAGCAGAACAGCAGGAACAGGCGACGGCCGGTCTTGCCGATATACTTCTCGATGAGCTGAGCGAGTGACTTGCCGTTGTTCTTCATCGAAGCGTACAGGGCACCAAAGTCGTGGACGGCGCCAAAGAAGATGCCGCCGACGAGGACCCAGAGCACGACGGGCAGCCAGCCAAAGGCCATGGCGACGATCGTACCCGTGACAGGGCCAGCACCGCAGATCGAGCTGAACTGGTGCGAAAACGCAGTGAAGGCGGAGACGGGCGAGAAGCTGTTGCCGTCCTTCATGCGCTTGGCCGGCGTGAGGGCCTCTTTGTCAACGCCCCACTTGTTGGCCAGCCAGCGGCCGTAGCCCAGATAGCCGCAGGCGAGCACCGCCGCGGCCACAACCATGAGCAAAACTCCGTTCATTACATTTCCTCCTCTAAAAAGAACTTCCTAGACATAAAAAATGAGGGCCGTCGGTTGCGCTCGACGGCCCTCATCTTCATCAGCCGCCCGTTATCGTACGGGCTAGCTGTATGTGCTAACCCGCATCAGATAATTACTACGCTGATAATGTTTAGCTGATGCGTGAACATGTCTAAGAAATCCTCTTCAATCATGATGCGAACGATCCGTGCGTGTTCACATCCCCCAGTGGTTGAAAAGGAGTATGAAACTTTAGTTACCTAAAGTCAACGCAAATTTGTAATGAATTTTC
>CAVEET010000204.1:0-2882 GCA_963614835.1 Bulleidia sp.
CGTCGCACGGTAACGCGGCCAACTTTATAGCTCTCAGCCAATTCGAATTCGTTGGGTATCCGCGCGCCTGCCTTGTAGGCGCCGGAGTTGATTTCGTTTTTAATGATATCGATAACCTGTTGGTACAGCGGTATCGCTGCTTTACCGTCAGTTAGCCCTTCAGTCGGTGGCATATACCCTCTCCAAGCACGATTAAGTCTAAAGCGGGCTCAGGGGCATTCAACAAGCCCTTAAGCCCGCATTAGCTTAAAGTATGCTAGGTGTCGCACCAAAATGTTGACTATTTACTCATCAGACCCGAAAAACGCGCAACTACCGCGCTCCTAAGAAAGCGTGAGCAGCTCCGGCAGCTGGTCGATAATCTTGTCCGCGGCATCCTGGCTAAAGCCAAAGCGTTCCTCGCGCTTGGCAATGACTGTCAGGCCGGCTCGCTTGCCAGCGGTGATGCCGGGCACCGAATCCTCAACGCAGCAGCAGCGATTCGCGGGCAGCCCCAGCAGATCCAGCGCATGCAAGTAGATGTCGGGCTCGGGCTTGCTCTCCTTAAACTGCTCGCCGCTCACCACATACTCAAAGGCATCCGACAGCCCGCATGCGTTGAGCACTTCCTCGATGCTATCCATGGGAGACGAGCTGGCAAGCGCAACGCGAACGCCGCGGCGCGGCAGCTCTCGAATCGTATCCACGGCGCCCGGGTTGATCAAAGCCTGATAGTCGCGCGGACGCTTATGCGCCCACTCGTCCCAACGGGCCAACGCTTCCTCGCCAGTGAAATGCCCCTTACCGGCACGCTCAAACCAATCGACCAGCATATGCAGGAAGAACTGATGCGAGGTACCGACCTGGCCGTTCAACTCCTCTTGAGTCAGATTAAGCCCAAGCTCCTTGGCAAACGCGGCAGTCTCGCCCAGGTAGTAATACTCGGTGTCGACAATGACGCCGTCCATGTCAAAGATAACGGCGTCGAACGGAAATGCGGACACGGCACCCTCCCTAACAAAAGGGCGCCCGCAAGCGGACGCCCGAACCATGCACTATCGGCGATTCTAACCCAGTAGCTGGTCAAGTGCCACCGCGATACCGTCTTCGTTGTTGTTGGCGGTCACCATCTGGGCCACGGCCTTGACTTCATCGACAGCGTTACCCATGGCGACGCCGGTATCAGCCCACTCGATCATGGACTTGTCGTTCTGGCCGTCGCCAAACGATACGACCTCGCTGGCATCGATGCCGAGCTTGGGCAGGGCACCCTCGAGCGCGCGGGCCTTGTCAATACCGGGCGCCGTGTACTCAAAGTACCAGTCGGCCGTAAACATGCCCGAAAGCGTCTGCTTAAAGGGCGCATACATCTCCTCGTAATGTGCCTGCAGGTAGGCCGGATCGCCCGCCGTCAGCAGCTTGTCCACGGGATAAGCATCCGCCACCTCATGAAGGCTCTCGACTTCGCGAATCTTAAGGTCGCAGGCATCGCGCTCGTATTTGACGATATTCTTCTGCGAGCCGTCCGGCAGTGTAATCATGCAGCGATACGAGTCCTCTACATGCAGGTCGCGCCCGAGCGAGATCATGGGGATCACATCATAGTTTTGCAGGTGATCAATCAGACGGTGCAGCTCGTCAGCCGGCATGGCCTGGTCAAAAAGGACCTCATCGGTCTGAGCGTCGACCACATGCGCGCCATTAAAGGCAACCAGCAGACCGTCATGGTTTTGAAGGTCGAGCTCCTGCGCCAGAGCATGTAGTCCCCATGCGGGACGGCCCGAAGCCAAGATGAGCTTAATACCCGATTCCTGCGCCGCGAGCAGCTTCTCGCGCGTACGCGGGCTGATCACCTTCTGATCGTTGGTAAGCGTACCGTCGATATCCATTGCGATGGCTTTGATTGCCATATATGCCTCCCTGTCATTGAATAACCTTGTCTGAGTCATCATACAGAACAGCCACCGCGACTCCGTTTGCAACGGGAAAAATGTCATATTGTCCCGAACATGAACGGCGTGTGGTCGTGAAGCTTTATCGCTCAGGTCAAATACGTCTGCTAGCGACGCTCATCCGTCGGTGCGCCCTCGACGATCGCGATGCCCGCCGATGCACCTAACGCGCTGGCGCCGGCCTCGATGAATGCGCAAGCCTCTTCGTAATTATGGATACCGCCCGCCGCCTTGATTGCCACGGCATCGCCGAGCACCTCGTGCATCAGCCGCACGTCCTCGAGCTTAGCACCGCCAAAGCTTCTGCCGGTCGACGTCTTAAGGAATCCCGGCTTGGCCTCCAGCGCGATCTCGCATACACGGCGCTTGGCGGCGTCGTCGCCGTCCAGCTTGCACATCTCGACGATTGCCTTGTCAGTGATGCCATGCGCGCGACAAAAATCAGCAATGGTAGTCATCTCGCGCTCGATGGCATCAAAATCGCGGTTCTCGATCGACCCCTGATTCAAAACGTAGTCAATCTCGGTAAAGCCACACGCAGCGTATTCCTCAAACCTCGCAAGCTTCTCCTCAAGCGTCATAGTGCCCTGGGGAAAGTCGATAGCGCCGGCAAGGATGATGTCAGAGCCCTCGAGCATGGCGCGGCCCGTCTCGTACTCCTGCAGGTTCGCAAATACGCAGCGAAAGTTGTACTTTAACGCCTTCTCGACATATTGCTCAAACGTGTCCTCGGGGGCATCGATATAGTCGATGTATTTGTTGATGGGTTTGGCAAGCGTCATGCTGGGCCTCCTTGTTCAGGACTGACAACCGATTCGTGGTTTCACGCGAAAAACCACGTTCAATGTACGCCCGGCATGCAAGGACAGCGTCCGCATTCCGACAAGTGGTATGAAATTAGCTTTAAACGTATATTTACAGACAGCGAATGGCACCGCACGCGGATGCCGA
>CAVEET010000205.1:0-14103 GCA_963614835.1 Bulleidia sp.
AGCAGGCCGGTCTCCGCGACGTTCTTGTACCAGTACGCGCTCGCCTTGGGATAGCGCTTCTGGGTCTCAAAGTTGATGTAGAACAGGCCATAGCGCTTGTTATAGCCGTTGGTCCAGGAGAACTGGTCCTGCAGCGACCACACAAAGTACCCGTCGACGTTCACGCCGCCGTCGATTGCCTTGAGGATCCACGCGAGATGCTGACGCATGTAGTCGATACGAGGGGCGTCGTCGATAAAGCCGTCCTCGAAGTCGTCCTTATAGCCCATGCCGTTCTCGGTGATGTAGATCTTCTTGTAGTTGGGGTAATCGTTCTTAATGCGGAGCAGTAGGTCGTACAGGCCCTCGGGATAGATAATCCAGTCCCAATCGGTGGTGGGAACGCCTTCGCGCACGCATGACTCGCCCACGCCCTTGAGGAACCAGCGCGAGGAGCCCTTGTCGCCGGTGCCATTGTGGTTGATGTCGTTTTCGCCCTCGGCAGCACGCAGGAACTGGCACTTGTAGGTGTTGACGCCCAGGCAATCGTTGTAGGGGAGCGCGGCGGTCAACGCGGCGATATCCTCGTCGCGGACGTCGAGCTCGCCGCCGGCGATATGGGCCAGCTTGGTCGCAGCCTCCATGGTGTCGGCTGCATAGTGGCCGCGGAAGGTGGCGTCGAGTACCCAGCGGTTGTTGATGACGTCGGCCATGCGAGCTGCCTCGCAGTCGGCGGCGTTGTTGGGGTCGAGGGGATACTTGGGCTCCAGGTTCTGGACAATGCCGATCTCGCCCTCAAAGCCGCCCTCATGGAAGGCGACGACAGCCTTGGCGTGGGCCACCATCATGTTATGCATAAGCTGGAAGGCCTTGTCCAGGCGATACTTCTCGCCGTGCGGCCAGTTGCCGACGATAAAGCTGCCCTCGGCGGTCGCGGGAATCTCGTTAAAGGTAAACCAGTGCTTGACCTCGGTGAACTCGGCAAAGCAGAACTTGGCGTACTCGACAAAGGCATCGATGGTCGTGCGCGTCAGGAAGCCCTCGCCGCCGTTCTGGTAAAAGGCCTCAGGTGTATCAAAGTGATCGAGCGTGACATAGGGGATAACGCCGGCATTATTGCAGGTGGCAAAAAGCTCGTGATAGAAGGCGACGCCCTCGGGGTTAATCTCACCGGTGCCGTTGGGGAAGATGCGGCTCCAAGCGATGGAGACACGGATGCCGTTGATGCCGAAGCGCTGGCACAGGTCGATATCGACCGGGTACTTGTTGTAGAAATCGCTTGCGGGATCGGGGGAGAAGCGACCCTGGGCTGCCAGGAAATCGTCCCAGGGCACTTTGCCCTTGCCGTGCGTACGGGTCTCGCCCTCAACCTGGTAAGCAGCGGTGGCGCCGCCAAACACAAAGCCGTCGGGGAACTGCATGGGGTTGGTCATGAGTCATCCTTTCTGTGGGATACGAATAGGGAGGGTGCCCGAACTGGGGATTCGGGCACCAACAGAGGGAGGAACCTAGTCGAGGTTCTCGCGGAGCCACTTGATGGCGCCAGCGGGGTCACGAGTAAGGTCGATATATTCCTTACCGCGCGGGGCGAGTAGCTTAATGCCCAGACGATCGGTGTCGGCCTTCATGTCGTTGTAGTAGCTACGGACCTGCGGGGCAAGCACGATAACGTCGTACTTGATCCATGATGGCAGTGTGCTGGCCATAAGCGCCTGCGGAGGAAGCGATGTTCTCTCCGGTCTGCGCAGCACCTTCCTTGATGGCGTTGGCAAGCATGGCAGAGGTGCCGGCGCCGGCGCACAGGACGAGGACCTTCAGACCGTCGACATCCTTCTTAGCGGATGCGTCGGCGGCGGGCTCGGGCTGATCGGCGACAGGCTTGCTGTCAGCGGCAGCGGCGGTCGGCTCGACGGAAGCGGTGGCCTGCTCGACAGCGGGCGCAGAGGTGCTGGCGGCGATGGTGGCAGCACCATCGGACTCGAGACCCAGCTTGGCGGCGCGCTCGGCCTCCTGGTCGCAGAGCAGCTTATCGTATGCCTTCAAGAACGGCAGGTAGATGATGGCGTCCAGCAAGATGATGATCGCGACAAATACCAGGGCGATAAGCTGGAAGTTCGTGGTGATGAAGATGCCGATGGGGGCAGGGGTAGCCCAAGGCACCACGAAGGAGAAGCCGTTCATGCCCACGTTGTCGATAAAGAACTTGGCAACACTTACGTTGACGCAGCCGGCGGCAACAAAGGGGATGAGCATGTAGGGGTTGAGGATCATGGGCGCGCCAAAGAGCAGCGGTTCGTTGACGGCGAAGGCAACAGGAACAATCGAGGCCTTACCGACGGCTTTGAGCTGCTTGGACTTCATAAAGAGAATCAGCAGAAGCGGAACGATGAACGTGGCGCCGGTGCCGCCGAACTCACCCACGAGCGACATGTTAAAGGTGAGGGAGTGGGCGGGGTGGCCACCGGCCAGCAGAACCTGCAGGTTCTCGGCCTGGTTGGCAAGACGGATGGGGTCGATGCCCGGCTGGACGATCGAGGGGCCGTGGACGCCGATGAACCAGAAGAACGCGGTGGCTGCCTGAATAAGGATGAGTCCGGGGTAGGTCTCTGCCGCAGTGAAGAGCGGGGAGAGCAGCTTGATGAGCAGCTCGGAGAACGGAACGCCCATGAGGTTGCGCACGACGACATCGATGATGCCGCAGATGATGACGGCGCCGCCAAAGGGGATGATGTCGCGGAAGTTCTGAGCGATGGCGCCCGGGACCTCCTTGGGCAGCTTAATGGTCAGATCGCGCGAGACGCAGAATTTGTAGACCCACACGGTAATGAACGCGGCGATATAGGCCGAGAACAGACCGCGCGTGCCCATGCTGGTGCAATCGAAGACCGAAAGCTCGGAGCCGTTGAACTTGGTGGTGAACTGCGTAACAGCGAGCAGCAGCATGCTGCACTGGGCGGCAACCATAGTGGAGCCGTCGTTGAGCACCTTGCCGGCGGGCATGCGACGGTTCATGGACGCCGTGAAGTTCTTGGCAGTGGTGCCGGCAACCATGATGCCCATGACGCCCATGGTGAAGTTGTACAGCTTGTTGCACCAGTCGATGAGCGGCTGGGGCAGCGTGATGCCAACTACGCCAGGAAGGGTGGCGATCAACAGAAAGATCGAAGAGGTGAGGACGATGGGCATGCACCCAAGGAATCCGTCCTTAATGGCCTGGAGGTAGACGTTCCTCGAGATCTTCTCAAAGAACGGCTGATGCTTTTCGAGCATCTTTACGATGGCGTCCATAGAGCTCCTTTGCTACTTGATGCGCGATGCATGTGGATGGAACTGGTCGTCGATGGATGGTCAGGACTGCCCGGAAACCTTCCTGCTTAAGGAAGGCATTGCGAAATGACAACGTTGTCATTTCGTTAATGACAACGTAAGACATTTTTGGAAGAGCAACAAGGATATACGGGTGAGCGGTCGATATTGTCCGGTAAACGGTTGATTTATCAGTCAGGCAGGTAGTGTATGCTAGAACGCAAAAAACAAGCGATAGAGAACCGAGTGGAGAAGCAGTGGCAACGATGGACAAGAAAAATGTCTCAATGAATGATGTGGCGATTGCCGCTGGTGTTTCTCTCAAGACGGTTTCGCGCGTGATCAACGAGCCCGATAGCGTGCGAGAGTCGACACGCGATAAGGTTCATTCGGCCATGGAGGCGCTCGGGTTTCGAGCCAACTTTGCCGCACGTTCGCTCAAGTTAGGCCGTTACGGGTGCATCGGCGTCGTGCTGTTTCACTTGTCGGGCGGTGCCGTGGACATGATTGACGGTATCGCCGATGCCGCCGAAGAACGCGGCTTTGCTCTTACGATGATCAAAAAGCGGGCGGGGGAGAAGATGACCCTTGCCGAAGCGGCGCGTAGGATGTCGCAGCTTCCCGTCGACGGCATGATTTTCAACCTGCGCCAGATGGTCGATGACTTTGATACCTTTGAGGCGCCGAAAGACCTCAAGACGGTGATTATCACACCGATGGAACATCCTACCTGCTCTACCGTCAGTGACGACCAAGAGGGCGGCGCGCGCATGGCGTGCGAGTACTTCTTGAACCACGGGCACAAGAACGTGTACTTCGTCTCTGGTAAGAAAGAGTCACTGTCGAGCCAGTGCCGTATGAAAGGTTGGCGAGCGGCACTCGAGGCACGTGGCATTGAGCCGCCTGAACCTCTGCAAGGCGATTGGAATGCGGATAGTGGCTACGCCGCGGGCCTTGTGCTTGCCGATAAACCCGATTGCACGGCGGTCCTCGCTGCTAACGACTGCATGGCAAACGGCGTGATGATGGCTCTACGTGACAAAGGGCTCAATGTGCCCGACGACGTGTCCGTGATCGGCTTCGACGATGAGCTCTACAAGACGATTCCCAACTCGATTCTGACGTCAGTGAAGTTCCGTCACCGCGAACTGGGCGTCCGTGCGCTTAATGAGGTCGTCGCAGGTCTGGAAGCCCCGAGCTCCAGAAGCCGTACGCTCGTCTCGGGCGTGTTGGTCGAGCGCGCGAGCGTGCGGGATTTGCGGGCGTAGACGTGCTCGGCCTGCTCGTCTAAATCTGTAACAGGTGGGACCCGAAAACTCGACTAGGTGTTATAGATTGAGATTTTGTCTACCCAGCCATCATCTTTGTCTCGATCTGTAACAGTTAGGAGTGAAATGACCAGCCAGGTGTTACAGATCTAGATTGATTGGATTGACCCATCTGTTTGTCTCGATCTGTAACATCTAAGCGGTCAAAAGCGGTCTACATGTTACAGATTGAGATTTTTGGCTTGGCCTGTGCGTTCACCTCGATCTGTAACAGCTGGGACCCAAAAACTCGGCTAGATGTTACAGATTAAGATGAACAGGAGGACGGGTGCGGTCTAAACAAAATGGCCCGCGCATCACGCATCGATGCACGGGCCATTTTTTTTCTGCGAGCGGCAGGTGGCGTCAGCGTTTTATGCCTCGAGGTTTTCCTCGATCCAGGCGACGGCACCCTTGGGATCCTTAGTGAGGTCGATGTACTGTTTGCCCTTGGGCGACAGCAGCGTGATGCCCAGGCGGTCGGTGTCGGCCTTCATCTCGTTGTAATAGGTGCGAACCTGCGGAGCCAGGACGATGACGTTGTACTGGTCCATGATGGCGTAGTGGCTGCCGTAGGCACCGGCGTTGGCGGTAATGTCGATGCCCAGCTCGTCGGCGCCTTCCTTAAGCGCGTTGGCGAGCAGTGCAGAGGTGCCGGCGCCAGCGCACAGAACCAGAACCCTCAGATCCTTGCCCTTAAGGGCGGACGGAGCTGCGGAGGCCTCAGTGGCAGAAGCGGTCTCGACAACAGGAGCCTCAACGGCGGGGGCGGCAGCGGTCTTGACGGCCTTGGTCTCCTCGGCCTCTTCTTCGGCCAGGGTCTCGGCCTCCTGCTTGCACAGGACGTTGTCGTAGGCCTTGCAGAACGGGTAGTAGATTAAGAAGTCAACGACCAGCAGGACGACAACCAGGACCAGAGAGATCGGCTGGAAGTTGGTGTCGATGAAGGTGCCGATCGGTCCGGGGAGTGCCCACGGCATGGCATAGATAAAGCCGTTCATGCCCAAAAAGTCGATGAAGAACTTACCAATGAGGACGTTGGCCACGGGGGCAAACAGGAACGGGATCAGGAAGTACGGGTTGAGGATGATGGGCGCGGCGAACAGCAGCGGTTCGTTGACGGCGAACATCACGGGTACGACAGAGGCTTTGCCGACGGCCTTGAGCTGCTTGGAGCGCATAAAGAGCAGGAAGATGATCGGGACAATGAACGTGGCGCCGGTGCCGCCGAGTTCGCCGATGTAGTTACCGAAGTTCTCGGTCAGG
Organism: Bulleidia sp.; assembly: GCA_963614835.1. Lineage (GTDB taxonomy): Bacteria > Actinomycetota > Coriobacteriia > Coriobacteriales > Coriobacteriaceae > Collinsella. The sequence continues at coordinate 5,859 of CAVEET010000205.1, forward strand.
GCGAGGGCGGGGTGACCGCCGGCCTGCAGCGTGGCGAGGTTGGTGGTGATGTTGCCAAACAGCGCGGCGTTGAGGGCAGGCTTAACGACCGAGGGGCCGTGGATGCCCATGAACCAGAACAGCGGGATCATGAACCAGATGAGGGCGAGGCCGGCGTAGGAATCGGCAGCGGCGAACAGCGGGCTCACCAGCGTGGAGATGACGTTGGCAAACGGGACGGCCAAGCAGGTGCGGCAGATAACGTCGATGACGGCGACAAACAGGATGGAGAAGCTGAAGGCGAAGATGTCGCGGAAGTTCTGGGCGATGGCGCCGGGGACTTCTTTGGGCAGCTTGATGGTGATGTCTCGCTTAATGCAGAAGGCATAGATGTTGACCGTGGCAAATGCGGCGACAAAGGAGCTCAGTAGGCCCTTGGTGCCCATGTTGTCGGTAAAGAACACCGAGACATCGGCGCCGTCGATCTTGGCACTCGTCTGGGTAACGGCCAAGATGAGCATAGCGCACATGGCGGCGACCATGGTGCTCGTGGCGTTGATGGCCTTGCCGGCAGGCATGCGGCGGTTCTTGGAGCCGGTCAGCGCGCTTGCGGTGGTGCCGGCGACCATGATGCCCACGACGCCCATCGTGAAGTTGTAAACCTTGTTGCAGAAGTTCACGACGTCGACGTTCCACCAGTCGGGCAGCGTAAAGCCGCCGACCGTGGCGACAACGCCCGGCAGGGTCGAAATAAGCAGGAAGACAGAAGAAGACAGGATGATGGGCATTGCTGCCAAAAAGCCGTCTTTAATGGCCTGAAGGTAGATGTTCTTAGAGACCTTGTCGAAGTACGGCTGACCTTTCTCCAAGAACTTAACGATCGATTCCATAGTTCACGCTCCTCTTTGCATGAAATCTTAATGGCATGGACGTTGAAAACCTATATGGTCTCCCGCTTGCTAAAAGCCCGGGTGCAGGCGGGGTCGGTCCCAGGGGGAGAGAGGGGAGCGGCTGGGTTTGTATCGCATAGGGCCGCTCCCCTCTCGGGGGAAAGCGAGGCGATGCGCTACTGCGCGTCCGCCATAGTGTCGGCGAGCTCCTTGTACCAGAGTGCCGACTGCTTGATGTAGCGTTTTTGCGTGTCGAAGTCGATGTAGAACAGGCCGTAGCGCTTGTTATAGCCGTTGGCCCACGAGAACTGGTCCTGCAGGCTCCAGATAAAGTAGCCCTGGACGTCGACGCCCTCGGCGCGCGCCCGGAGCACCTTCTCCATGTGCTGGTCGACAAAGTCGATGCGCTCGGGATCGGCGACGATGCCGTTTGCGTCGGGCTCGGGGTCCTTGTGGCCCAGGCCGTTTTCGGTGATATAGATGACGGGGAGGTTGGGATAGGTGGCGCTGATGTGCTTGAGCGTGTCGTAGAGGCCTTGCGGGTAGATGAGCCAATCCCAGTCGGTGGTGGGGATACCCGGCATATCGACCTGCTGCCCGACGCCCTTAAACTTAAAGCACGAGGTGCCCTTGTCTCCGGTGCCGTTAAAGCTGTTGGTGGACTCGCCATCGTAGGCGGCGATAAACGCCGACTGATAGTAGTTGAGGCCGAACATATCGTTGCGGGGCGCCGCCTTGGCGAGCTCCTCCATGTCGCTGTCCTCAACCGTAAGCGTGGCGTTGTTGGCACGCAGAATCTCGTTGATGAGTGAGAGGGTGCGCGCGGAGTAGTGACCCAGGAAGGCGCCGTCCATGATGAAGTCGGTGTAGAAGGCGTTGTACAGGTCGGCGGCGTGCTGGTCGGCGGGCGAGTCTGTGGCAGGATATGCCGGCGTCAGGACGTTGACCATGCCAATGCGTCCGCCCAGGTGCTCGGTCTCGTCAAGATCCTTATACAGGTTGACGGCGCGGGCGTGGGCAACGAGCTCGTTGTGCTGGCTCTGGATGCCGCTCGTCACATCAAAGTGATGGTTGGGCGGGAAGTTGCCTTGGATGTATTGGGAGTGCGAGAGGCTGATGAGCTCGTTGATGGTGAACCAATTCTTGACCTCGCGGAACTCGCGGAAGCAGAACTCGGCATAGCGCACATAGGCGTCGACGGTCTTGCGGTTGAGCCAGTCGCCCTGGTTGAACAGGGCGGCGGGGGAGTCAAAGTGATGCAGGGACACATAGGGCTCGACGCCATACTTTTTGCAGCAGGCGAACAGCTCGTGGTAGTGCTTAACGCCCTCGGCGAGGGGCTCGGCATCGTCGCCGTTGGGGAAGATGCGGGTCCAGGCGATGGACACACGGATGGCGTTGAGTCCATGCTCGGCAGAAAGGCGGATATCCTCCTCGTAGCGGTTGTAGAAATCACTGGCCGGGTCGGGCAAAAAGCGACCCTGGGCGACAAGGTAATCGTCCCACATGGTCTTACCCTTGCCTGCCACCTTCGTGGAACCTTCCGTTTGGTACGCGGCGGTTGCGGCGCCCCAAACAAAGCCCTTCGGCAGCTGCTGTACGCGGTTTAGCAAAGACATATGCATACACCCTCTCGTCTCGCTGTTCGATATTGTGCGTTTGCGCTCAGGAGGCTCCCTGGTTAGCGTTCAGCGGTGAAAAAGCCCGATAAACACTATCTTAAAATGATTAGAACCAAAATGAGCACGTGAACATTTGACAATGAGCACGTTAACATCCGGCTGGGATGTATAGAAACAAAACAACTTCAAACAGCCGCGAACGGTTGTATTTGTTCGGTAAGCGGTTTTGATTGACAGAAGTTTTCATGTTGTGGTATATGGCTCGGGTATCATGAGCACGTTATCGATGTATGTACGATGCGCCATGGGCGCGGGGAATAGTTGGGAAGCAGGTTAGCGTGGAAGGCATGGCTCAGCAGACAAGGAATGGTCATTCGGCGAGCGCGGCAGAGGTTGCGGCGCTCGCTGGCGTGAGCCGCCAGACTGTGTCTCGCGTGGTCAACGGTATGCCCAACGTGACGGAAAAGACGCGCAAGCGTGTGCTGGCCGCCATGGAAGAGCTGGGCTTTCGTCCCAATTTTGCTGGAGCGGCGTTGCGCGGCGGGTCGTATCGTTCTATTGGCCTGTGCATGTACAACATCACACGTGTCGGTAACCTGGCGACGCTCGAGGGTATCATGCAAGCGGCGCGCGAGCACGATTTTGCCGTCACTATGATCGAGATGGGCGGCGACAAGCCCTATACACTTGCCGATGCCTCGCGCCGCATGGTCGAGCGACCCGTCGACGGCATGATTCTCAACATGAACCGCATGGCTCCCGATTTTGAGGAGTTTGTTCCCCAGCCGGGAGTGCGAACGGTCATCCTGTCCATGTATGCGCATCCGCGCTGCACGACGATCGACTCCGACCAGTATGGTTCGTGCGAGCTGTTGACCAATTATCTGCTGGAACATGGTCACTCGAATATGCGGTTTGTGGCGGGTCCGGAAAACTCGATTTCCTCGCGTTTTCGTGAGGCCGGTTGGCGCGATACGCTGGGTCGTGCTCATGTCGATGCCGCTCCGATGCTGCGTGGCGATTGGAGTGCGGACAGTGGGTACGCCATGGGCGAGCGGATTGCGGCCGAGGTGCTTGCCGGCGGGTCGCAGGCGCCGACTGCCGTGCTTGCGGCAAATGACCAGATGGCGCTGGGCGTTATCGCCGCGCTCGAGAACGCGGGCCTGTCCGTGCCCGACGACGTGAGCGTGGTTGGTATCGACGACGCACTCGAGGGACTTGTTCCTCACAATCGGCTGACGACGCTGCGATTTGATTTGCGCGGTGTCGGTAATCTTGCGTTTGAGGCGGCGATTGGAGAGAGCTCGTCTATCGAGGCGATTCATGTGCCGAGTACGCTGGTCGAACGCTCGACTGTTAGGGACATACGGGGTTAGGTCCTACTCCGTTTGTCTCGATTTGTAACAGGTAGACGGTCAAAAGCGGGCTACGTGTTACAGATTTAGATTCTTCGGAAAGAGCAATCCTGTTCGTCTCAATCTGTAACAGCTAGGACCAAAAAACTCGGCTAGATGTTACAGATCGAGACAAACGGCTCCCGACCAGCCCAAAAACAAAAAGACCGGGGGCGGCGCGCCGTGTGACGTGCCGCCCCCGGCTGAGAAATGGGGACAGGTTGTGTGAGCGGGCAACCCCGCCAGCCACTAGTCCAGACGACGGGTCTGCGCCACGTGCTTGTACCAGTAGGCGCTTGCCTTGGGCGTGCGCTTCTGGGTTTCAAAGTCAACGTAAAAGAAGCCGTAACGCTTGTTGTAGCCATTGGTCCAGGAGAACTGATCCTGCAGGCTCCACAGGAAGTAGCCGCCCACGTTGACGCCCACCTCCATGGCCTTGAGCAGCCAACGCAGGTGCTGCTCGATGTAGTCGATGCGCGGCTGGTCGTCCACAAAACCGTCCTTGTAGGGGTCCTTGTAGCCCATGCCGTTCTCGGTGATGAAGATCTGCTTGTAGTTGGGGTAGCGCTGTTTAATGTAGACGAGCAGATCGAACAGGCCCTCGGGATAGATGATCCAGTCCCAGTCGGTGGTGGGGATGCCAGGCTTGTTCACATGCTCGCCAATGCCCTTAACGCGCCAGCGGCCGGTGCCCTTCTCTCCCGTACCGTTGTGGTGCAGGTCGTTCTCGCCATCGTAAGCTTTGAGGAAGCGGCACTGGTAGTTGTTAACGCCCAAGTAGTCGTTGTAGAGCGCTGCTTCGCGCATAATCTCGAGGTCCTCGTCCAGGATCTCGATGGTGCCGCCCGAGATGGCGGCCAAGCGGTTGGCGCACTCGAGGGTGTCGGGCGCGTAGTCGCCGCGGAAGGTAGCGTCGAGCAAAAACTGGTTCTGCAGCACGTGCTCGTTGTTGGCGGCCTTGATGTCGGCGGGGTCGTTCTCGTTGAGCGGATACTTAAACTCCAGCGATTGAATGACGCCGATCTTGCCCTTAAAACCGCCGTTGTGGAAGGCCAGCACGGCCTTGGCGTGGGCGAGCATCATGTTGTGCTCGCACTGGAAAGCCTCGGCCAGATGCGCCTTGACGCCGCCGGGGAAGGTGCCCTCGATGTAGGTGTTGGAGGCGTCGGCCCAGATCTCGTTAAAGGTGAACCAGTAGGTCACCTGGTCGGCGTACTCCTTAAAGCAAAAGGTGGCAAAGTCCACAAAGGCGTCGATGGTCTCGCGGTTGAGGAAGTCGCCTTTCTCAAAGAGGGGAAGCGGCGTGTCAAAGTGATGCAGCGTGACAAACGGCTCAACGTGGTGCTTGTGGCACTCGGCAAAGAGGTCGTGGTAGAACTGCACACCCTCGGCGTTGATCTCGCCGGTGCCGTTGGGGAAGATGCGGCTCCAGGCAATGGAGAGGCGGATGCCGTTGATGCCGAACTCCTCGCACAGCTCCAGGTCGACGGGGTACTGGTTGTAGAAGTCCGAAGCGGGATCGGGAGAGAAACGCCCCTGGGCCTCCAGGAAGTCGTCCCAGGCAACCTTGCCCTTACCGTGAGTGCGGGTCTCGCCCTCTACCTGGTAGGCAGCGGTGGCGCCGCCAAAGACAAAGTCCTCGGGAAACTGCGCGGGCGGGTTGGTGACGCTAGCAGGATTAACGGACATGATGAAATATCCAATCGTCTAAATCGAAGGGCCAGCCGGCTGTTGATGGTCGGCTGGCGCTGAGCGTTACTTACTTCGAGAGTTGCTCGGAGACGAAGGCGAGAGACTTGTCGCCGTTCTGGGAGAGCTCGATGTACTGCTTACCGCGGCAGGCGACGCACTTGTTGCCCACACGCTCGCAGTCCTTCTGCAGGTCTGCCAAGTAGCTTGCGGCCTGCGGGGCCAGGACGACCAGGTCAAAGTCGGGGAGCATATCCACGTGGTTGCCATAGGCCTCGGCAGCGGTTTCGAGGTTAATGCCGCGCTCCTTGGCAGCCTTGGCCAGCGCGTTGGCGAGCAGGCCCGAGGTTCCGCCACCCTGGCAGAGCACGAGCACGCGCTTGCCGTTGAGGTCGCTGGCGGTCGTTGCTTCGGCAACGGGTGCTGCGGAAGCGGCGGGGGCGTCAGCCTTCACGGCCTCGGCAGCGGCGCCGGCGGCAACGCTCTTGGCATCGGCCTTGCCCCGGAAGGCATCGTTGAGCTTGGCGGCCTTCTCGGCGTTCTTGGCGGCGAGCTCCTCCTGGGAGATCTCGGCCTCCTCAGCGCACTTCTGGGCGTCATAGGCACGGAAGAACGGATAGTACAGGACAAAGTCGACGACCAGGATGAGGGCGAGCATCACAAAGGCGAGCGGCTGGAAGCCCAGGCCCATGATGGTGCCGATGGGGCCGGGGACAGTCCAAGGCAGGGTGTACATAAAGCCGTTCATGCCCAAGAAGTCGATAAAGATCTTGAGGATCCAGATGTTGGCGATCGGGGCAAAGACAAACGGGACAAAGAAGACGGGGTTGAGCACGATGGGCGCGGCGAACAGCAGCGGCTCGTTGACAGCAAAGCAGACCGGGACGATGGCGGCCTTACCGACGGCGCGCATCTCCTGAGACTTGGCCAGGAAGCAGAACATAAAGACCAGGACGAGCGTGGCACCGGTGCCGCCCATGCAGACGACGAAGTACTGGGCACCCTGGGTCAGGACAGCGGAAGCGTGCTGGCCGGCCTGGAACGCAGCCAGGTTGTCGGTCATGTTGGCAACGAGAGCGGCGGCGATGGCGGGCTCGACGATCGAGGGGCCGTGGACGCCCACGAACCAGAAGAGGCTCATAGCGCCGTAGATCACAGCGAGGCCGATATAGCCGTCGGCGGCGGTGAACAGGGGCTGGAACACCTGGATGACGCCCTGGGCAAAGCAGAAGCCAAAGGCAGCGCGGAAGACGATATCAAAGACCCAAAAGACGGTGATGCAGACGGAGAAGGGGATGATGTCCTTAAAGGTCTGCGAGATGTTGGGCGGAACCTGCTCGGGCATCTTGACGGTGATGTTGCGCTTGATGAAGAACTTGTAGATGATGCCGGTCACAAACGCAGCGATGAAGGCGGTCAACAGGCCCTTGGAACCAAGATAGGTGGTGTTGAAGCCGCTGGCGGCGTCCGTGGCGATGGTATCGCTCGAAAGGAGCAAGAAGCCGATGATGGCCGCGCACATGCACGAGATAAAGTTGATCTGGTTGTTCTTGGGCAGGTCGCGGTTCTGGGCGTCGGCGAAGTGCTTGGCCGTGGTGGCGGCACAGGCGATGGCCAGGATGCCCATGGAGTAGTTGTAGCACTTCCACAGGGCGTTGTTGATGTCATCGGGCCAATAGAAACCCCAGATGTTGGGGACCGAGGCTACCAGGCAGAAGATGGACGAGAAGATGATGATGGGGATGACGGAGATAAAGCCGTCGCGGATCGCCTTGAGGTACTTGTTACGGGCGATCGCGTTGAAAAAGGGCTGACCCTTTTCGATGATGGCGATGAGTTGCTCCATGCAATGCTCCTAAGAGTCGGTGGGTTAGCAACGATGGTAGCTTTTGGCGTTCGGTTGCCAAAATGTTGACGTTGCCATTTTGCGACACAAAAAAGACGCGAACCGGTGGTTCCTGTGCCTGCGAACCATCGATTCCTTATGCGTAAACGATTGAGCCGCCCGGTGGCTCTGTGTTTGCACAATGGCAACGTTAACATTTGGGCGACAAAAGCCGTTCGTGGAAGCGGGATTGTCGGTGAACGGTAGGTTTTGGGTGGTGAGCGTATGGTGGGCGAGGTGTTGGATATACTTGAAGGCGTTCATTTGACTGCGTATGGTGCCGCCAATGGCATCGTTGACATAGAAAGATCGACCTATGGCCGCTGTTAAAAAATCGGTTTCCGTTAAGGACGTGGCGCGTCTCGCGGGCGTCTCGGAGCAGACAGTCTCGCGTACGGTGCACGATTCGCCCAGCGTGCGCCCCGAGACCAAGGAGCGCGTGCGTGCCGCCATGCGCGAGCTGGGGTATCGTCCCAATTTTGCCGGTCGATCGCTGCGCCGCGGCAAGTTCAAGACCGTCGGCGTCGCCATGTTCAACATTACCGGCACCGGCAACCTCGACCGCATGGAGGGCTTTGCCGCCGCGGCCGACAAACACGGCTATGCCATTACCCTCACTAAAGTAGATGGACACCCCTATACCCTCGAGAGCGCATCGTCGCGCATGAGCGCACTGCCGGTGGACGGCATGGTCGTGATCATGAACCGCATGCCGGCGGACTTTGGCACCTTTGAGCCGCTGCCCGGTATGCAGACGGTGCTCGTTACCATGCTGGAGCACCCGCT
>CAVEET010000206.1:0-2141 GCA_963614835.1 Bulleidia sp.
AAGCAGCCGAGGTGCAGACGGTGCGCGCCCTGGTCTGCGCGCTCGCCAATCCGGCCGATACGGCGCAGGGCCTTATGCCGCTGCTCGCCTCGCCGATGTTTGCGCTCGGCGCCCAGGAGTTCCTGGCGCTGGCGACCAAGCTCGATAGCGAGACAGGGGAGACCTCGCGCCGGAATATCGACATGGGCATCATGAGCGATTTCGACGTGCCGGGTTTGCAAGACTTGCCGCTTGTGACGCGCGCCCGCGAGGTGCTGCGGTATGCGCTTCGTCGCGTGGGCCGCGATTCGTTCGCCGCCATCGCGCGCGACGCGGTCAATGCCTCCGGCTGGTTCGTGCGTCTGGCGCAGCGCGGTCCCGAGGGCAAGGCCATTGCCGCCAACGTGCTCAAGGCGCTCGATGCCGTGGCCGAGGCAGAGGCCGAGCTCGGCAATTCTCCGCGTTCCATCGCGCTGGCCTTCGACCGCTTCTTGGCGGGCAAGGAGGCCCCGGGTGCCCTCAACGAGGAGGGCGACGGCGCGGTGCGCATCATGACGGTGCATGCCTCCAAGGGTCTGGAATATCCGGTCGTGGCGGTCGCCGAGTGCTTTGGCGTGCGTAAGTCCTCGGGTGCGGCACAGATGGGTCGCGTCGAGGGCGGAGCGCAGGTCGTGGCACTGCCGGCACGCTTCGACGGCGTTAAGCTTGCCGACGGTACCTTTGTGAAGGGCGACGACGTCAAAAAGCAATTTGAGCATGCGTTTAAGGGCAAGGGCACGTCGCTGTGGCTGCCGCCGGAGCTCGTGGAGGACGTCTGTGCGACGGGTTCTCCCGCCGAGGCATTTGCCCGCCTACGCAACGACGACCTGCAGCTTTCGCTCGAAGAGCGGGCTCGTTTGCTCTATGTCGCCATGACGCGTGCGCGCGAGCTGGTGATCTTGGCGATGGATGCCGGCGCGAGCCGTGGCAAGGTAACGGCGCCGACCTTCGACGTCGAGACCGATCTGACCTACGACGTGCTGCGCCGTATTTTGCCGACCGACGCTCTGGACACGCCGCAGCTCGATAGCGACCGCCTGATGTTCGACAACTCCCAGCCGGGCGACTACGAGCTCATTTCGCTCACGGACTTTACCTTTGGCGAGCAGGTGTTTGAGGCAAACGCTTCGCTGGATGCCGAGGGCAGGCTTGTCCGCGGCGATGCGGAGCCGGAGGGTGCCGGTGCAGATGCCCGCGCCGCCGTTCCCGGTCCTGCCGACCCCGAGCCCGATGCGTTTGAGCTCGTGTATCCCCAGGCGGTGGGCGTGCGCATGGGCACCTGCCCGTATCCGGAGCGCGATTCGTACAGCTACTCGTCAATTGCCGCGGCGCTGCATGCCGAGTCCGAGGACCGTGCCGCCGAGGCGCACGTGCCCATGGACGAGGCTGGCGATGATGCAGAGTCGGATGGCTCGGAGATGGCCGATGCGGACGTGGCCGTCGTTGAGCCCGCCGGCAACCCCATGGCGCTGGGCTCGGCGTTCCACGCCGCCTGCCAGTGGCTCATCGAGATGGGTGCCGACGCGTTGCCCGCTGCGCGCGCCGATGCGCTGGCGCGTCTGTGGCACCTGACGCCAGAACAGCGCGAGCGCTTCGATGTCGCTCTGGAGCGCTGGCTCAAGTCGTCGGTTCGTGCCGAGCTGTTCGCGTGGCCGTGCGTTCGCGCCGAGGTGCCGTTCTTCTCGCTGGGCTGCGAGGACGAGGACATCGCCCGCTACGGTGCATATGCCGAAGGCGCCATCGACGCTTTGGCGACCGACCCGGCCGATCCGTCACGCGCACTGGTCATCGATTACAAGACGGGTGGCACGCCGGATGAGACGCCGGACCAGCTGCTCGAGAAGCACGCCCTGCAGGCGCGCGTCTACGCCGACGTGTTGCACAAGGCGGGCTTTGAGACGGTGACGGTCAAGTTCGTTCGCGTGGAGCAGGCGAATCCAGCCATCTTCGTCGAACCCGCCGAACCTCAAGTAGTCATCTACAATCTCTAGTCCTCAGATAACTTGCGGTGGAATACGGACTGTTTTGGCCAAAAAGCCGCCAAACAGTCCGCATTTCACCGCAACTGCAAGAGGAGCCGTGTGGGTTTGGCTAGGTTCGGGTGCCGTCCGCGCCGTGCGGTA
>CAVEET010000207.1:0-2423 GCA_963614835.1 Bulleidia sp.
GCGACGAGGTCATTATCCCCACGCCGGCCTTTGGCCTGTACGAGAGCATCGTCGTGGCCAACCACGCTAAGGCGGTCTTTTTTGATACGGAGCCCGCGCAATTCCAGATCGATGAGGAAGCGCTTCGTGCCTGCGTGACACCGGCGACCAAGGCCATCGTCATCTGCTCGCCCAACAACCCCACGGGCTGCATCCTCAACGCAGCATCGCTCGACGCCGTGGCACACGTGGCGGAGCAGGCGGGCATCTACGTGATCTGCGACGACGTATACAACCGCCTGGTCTACGTGGACGGCTACGAGCGCTTTGCCCAGCGCCACCCGGAGCTTCGTGAGCAGACGGTAGTCATCGAGAGCTTCTCCAAGCCCTGGGCTATGACCGGCTGGCGCCTGGGCTGGCTCGCAGCGGCAACCCCCGTCATCGCCGAGATCGCAAAGGCCCACCAATACTTAGTATCGAGTGCTGTCTCCTTCGAAATGGACGCCGCAGCCCGAGCCCTGACCGTCGACCCAACCCCCATGCTCAAAGTCTACCGAGCCCGTCGCGAACGCGTACTCGCAGCCTTAGACGCCATGGGCCTCGACGTAGTAGAGCCCGCAGGAGCCTTCTACACTTTCCCGAGCATCAAAAAGTTCGGCCTAACCAGCGAGGGCTTCTGCATCAAAGCCATCAAAGAGGCCAACGTAGCCCTAGTTTCCGGAGACTGCTTCGGCACCGAAGGCCACGTCCGTCTCAGCTATTGCGTTTCCGACCAAGATCTGGACGAAGGCCTCCACCGCCTGTCCACCTTCATTTCAACTTTGTAGCCCAACGGGACGCAACACATCAGCCCACCGACCCAAGCACTATGAGTGGGGGCGTCAGCCAACGAAAACCCGGGCTGCCCAAAGTCAACGCAGGCACGCGCCGCCGAAGGCCAGGCGCAAGGTTTTCGTAGATTCCGCACGAGCCGAAGAGCACTTAATGTGCTCTTCGTGCGAGCCAGGACTTGACCGAGCGAAAACCTTGCGCCTGGCCTTCGGCGGCGCGTGCCGGATGGTGGAATTGTGTACAGCCCGGTTTTCCGTTGACCGACGCCGGGGTCCCCGCCATAATACTTTCGGTTCACGCACGAATCCGCTGCCAGAGACAGCCGGCGCAAACGGGTCCTACCCGCGAGCTTAATGGGACTTCCCGCCAGCCGAGGTGGTCGAGTAGATATGTCTTCTCGCCCCCGTCGCTCATGCAGCGCGGGGGCTTTCTTTTTGGACATGCCCCCGTCACGTCCTTGTGGCGGACCGTGCCCGGAAAGAATTCGAGGAGGTGTAATTCATGCCCCAGCAGTACAAAATCGACAAGGTTGCAGAGATCGAGTCCCGTATCGCCGAGAACGCCGGTCTGTTCGTCGTCAACTACAACGGTCTGACGGTTAAGCAGGCTCAGGAGCTGCGTCATCAGCTTCGCGAGTGCGGCGCCGAGATGAAGGTCTACAAGAACAACCTGGTCAAGATCGCCCTCAAGAACCAGGAGCAGCCCGAGATCGACGAGATCCTCGCCGGCCCCGTCGCTTATGTGTTCTACGAGTCCGAGCCGGTCGAGGCCGCTAAGGCCCTTAAGGACTTCTCCGCTAAGTCCAAGGGCGTCCTTGAGATCAAGGGCGGTATCTCCGACGGCAAGGCCGTTTCCGCTGATGATGTTAAGGCTATCGCCGAGCTGCCCACCAAGGATCAGCTTCTCGGCCAGATTGCCGGTCTCATCTCCGGTTTCGCTCGCGACATCGCTGTCTGCGTCAACGGCGTTTCCTCTGGTCTCGCTCGTTCGATCCAGCAGGTCTCCGAGCAGAAGGCAGCCTAGTCGCTGTTTTCACCCGCGGCGGCAACGCCGCACCCCTGGCGCATCCGCGCCGTGTTTTAACTGATCTCCGTGCATCCGCACGGAAACCGAAAGGACTTAGAAATGGCTAAGCTTACCACCGATGAGATCATCGATGCTCTTAAGGAAATGACCCTTCTCGAGGCTTCCGAGCTCGTCAAGGCTATCGAGGACACCTTCGGCGTTTCCGCCGCTGCTCCTGCCGCTGTTGTCGCCGCTCCCGCTGCTGGCGCTGCTGAGGCCGAGGAGAAGACCGAGTTTGACGTCGTGCTCGAGGGCTTCGGCGACAACAAGATCCAGGTCATCAAGGCCGTCCGTGAGCTCACCAACCTTGGCCTGAAGGAGGCCAAGGAGGTCGTCGAGGGCGCTCCCAAGGCTGTTCTCGAGGGTGCCAAGAAGGAGGACGCCGAGGCTGCCAAGGAGAAGCTCGAGGCTGCTGGCGCTGCTGTCACCCTCAAGTAATCAGGCTTTCTCGCCAGATTTCTTTGCAGACGGGGTTCGCATTGCGAGCCCCGTCTTTTTCAAGACTTTAGTCCGCTGGCCGCGCAGCGGCCAGCTTTAAACCACCCGCT
>CAVEET010000208.1:0-4286 GCA_963614835.1 Bulleidia sp.
GGCTTGCCCCAGTCGACCTTGGAGAACAGCATGTCGCCCAAACCGGTGAGCTTTTCGGCACCCATCTGGTCGATGATGACGCGCGAGTCGATGCCCGTGGCGACGTTAAAGGCGATGCGGTTGGTGATGTTGGCCTTGATGAGGCCCGTCACCACGTTGGAGCTCGGGCGCTGCGTGGCCACGATAAGGTGGATACCGGCGGCACGGCCCAGCTGAGCAATACGCACGATCGAGGCCTCGACATCCTTACCGGCGACCATCATCAGGTCCGAGAGCTCGTCAATGATGATGACCAGGTAGGGCATCTTTAGCGGCGGGTTGTCGTAATGCTCAAACTCGCCGGCGGCCTGCTTTTCGTTGTAGGTCGAGATCTTACGCACGTTGAGGCGCTCGAAGACCTTCAGGCGACGCTCCATCTCGGACACGGCCCATTGCAGAGCGCTCGCGGCCTGCTTGGGCTCGGTCACCACGGGGACATAGAGATGCGGGAGGCCGTTATAGCCCGCAAGCTCGACGCGCTTGGGGTCGACCATGATCAGGCGAACGTCCTCGGGAAGAGCGCGCATGAGCAGGGTCGTGATGATGGAGTTGATCATGACCGACTTACCGGAACCCGTGGTACCGGCGATCAGCAGGTGGGGCATCTTGGCAAGGTCGGCGACGACCGGCGTACCCTCGGCATCGCGACCGATGGCGAGCTCAAGCGGACCGCCCTTCACATAGGGCAGCACGTCGCCCAGGTTGACGTTCTGGCGCTTGCGGTTGGGAATCTCGATGCCCACGAGCGAGGTGCCGGGGATCGGGGCAAAGATACGCACCGACTGGGCAGCGAGCGAAAGCGCGATATCGTCCTCGAGGCTCGAGATCTTGCTCACGCGCTCGCCCTCGCCAGGTTGCAGCTTAAAGGTCGTCACCGTGGGGCCGGCAATCCAGCCGACCACGCGGGCACTGCGGCCAAACTCAAGCAAGGTGGATTGCAGTGACTCGGCAGTCTGTTCCAGCTCCTTGTCAGAAGACGCGGAGGACGCCGACTGCGGGTTGGCATGCAGGATTTCGAGTGGCGGAAGCTTAAGGCCATCCTCTTCTTCGCCCTCGTTATCTGCGGCGCCACCGTCCGCTCCCCCATCGCTAGCCGCAGCCGATTCGACGGCACTCGAGGCAGGCGCATCGGCAACCTTGGGATGCTTCAAGAAGTCGGGAATCTGAGGTGCTGCCGAGACAGGATTCACGGCAAACGGCGGCTCGGACTCGTCGATCTTATCGGGGTCGTCTTCCATCGAAAGCTGGCCGGTTACCTGGTCGCGCTTTGCATGGCGACGCGGCAGCAAAGTTGTCTTTGCGGTCTCAATCGGAGCCTCGTCGTCCCCGTCATCGCCCTCGGTAAGCTCAATCTCGCTATCGGACCAGGACGGGTCGGGCTCACTCGTATTGAGCTTAGGCGCAGCCTTGCCATTCTTGGCATGGCGGCGCGGCAGCAGCGTCGTCTTAGCGCGCTCGGCCTCCACGGCATCGGATACGTCGACAAACGGATCCTCGTCCTCGTCGTCATTGTCCAAAACCGGGTCCACATCGTTGCCCATGACCGTGGTCACGGCAGCATCGGAGCCCTTTTGACGAAGAATGCTCAGGTGCGGACGGGCAACGCCGGGCACCGACAGGGCTTCGTCGTCACCCCACGGACTCGCGTTAACATCGGCACGACGGCGCTCGGCAAAATCGGCCGCGCGGTCGCGAGCAGAGCGCAAAACGCCGCCAACCGAAAAGCCGATGATGACCAAGCCCACGACGACAAGGCCCAACAGGACTACCATCGCGATAGGCTTACCCAGGGCATTCTGCAGCGCACTCGCAATAAACGCACCGATGTAGCCACCCGAGGCGGACAAATTTTGCGGCGTGAACATAAGGTCACACGAGTCGCTCGTACCCGGCACCATCAGCGAAAGAATGGAGACGACGGCGATAAAGACCACGGCGCCGCCCGCAACAGAGCGCACGTTGAGCGGCGAGTCCTCGCCTAAAAAGAGCGTGGCGGCAAACAGCAAAATGACGATCGGCAGCACGTAGGCGCCCAGACCAAAGCCCAGGTGGTAGAAACCGGCAACCGCAGCCGTAACGGGAGCGGTCGCCGGCGAAATCACGGCAATGAAGGACGCAATCGCCAAAACGGCTATCACCACGCCGGCGATATCGCGGTTGGCCGAGGGCTCGACCAAGGGCTCAAAATCGTCAAAGTCCGCCTCGTGGCCCTTATTGGCACGCAGATGGGAACCGGCACCCTTAGCAGATGCCGGTTGGTTATTGGTCTTATTGCCTTTGGCGTTTTGTGCAGATCCGCGCGCCAAACTAAACCTCCATGACGACCGGGATGATCATCGGACGGGTGCGCGTACGGCTCCAAATAAAGTTGGAGAGCGAATCGCGCACGGCCTTGCGAATGGCATCGGAGCCGCTGCTCGTAAAGCTAAACTTGCCCTTCTCGATCGTCTTCATAATGGACGCGGAGGCATCCTCGGAGAACTGGTCGTCGATGGCAAACGAGACGCCGCGACCCGAGAACTCGATGGCCTCGATCTTCTTGTGCTTGAGCGAGACGATGGCAACAGCGGTAACCATACCGTCATTAGCGAGCTTCTGACGATCGCGCAAGACGATGGGGTCGGTATCGCCGATACGCAGGCCGTCGACGTAAACGACACCGGACTCGACGGGCGTACCGCGTTTGACGATACCGCCGCGCATCTCGAGCGTGTCGCCGTTATCGAGGATAAAGATATGATCGTCCTTGATGCCCATCTTGCGAGCCAGCTGGGCATGGGCGCGCAGATGCACGGCTTCACCATGAACCGGCATAAAGTACGTGGGCTTGGCCATGGCCATCAGGAGCTTGAGCTCCTCCTGGCTACCGTGGCCCGAGACGTGGACAAGAGCGCGGTTCTTATCCCACACGTCGCAACCGAGCTTGGCCAGGCTGTTGACGACCTGCTGGACGGCTTTCTCATTGCCGGGAACAGGAGTTGCCGAGAGGATAACGGTATCGCCCTCGTGGATGGAGAGCGTCTTGTGCTCTCCGTTGGCCATGCGGGACAGGGCCGACAGCGGCTCGCCCTGCGAACCGGTGCACATGACGACGATCTTGTCGTCGGGCAGGTTATCGATATCGAAGGCATCGATGATATCGGCATCGTCGATGTTGAGGTAGCCCAGCTCACGCGCCACGCGGGTGTTCGTGAGCATGGAGCGACCGGTCACAACGACCTTACGGCCGCACTTGCGGGCGGCATCGCAGATCTGCTGCAAACGATGGATGTGGCTCGAGAACGACGCGACGAACACGCGACCCGGGGCGTTCTTGATGGCGTGCAGCAGGTTGGGTCCAACCTCGGCCTCGGACTTGGTAAAGCCGGGAACCGTTGCATTGGTGGAGTCGGACAGCAGCAGGTCGATGCCCTGCTTGGCAAAGCGGCTGATAGCGGCATAGTCGGGCGTGACGCCGTCGATGGGCGTCTGGTCGAGCTTAAAGTCGCCGGTGTGCATAACGGTGCCCTGATTGGTGCGGATGAACACGCCCAGAGCGCCGGGGATGGAGTGCGTCATCGAGAAGAAGTCGAGCGAGATGCCGCCGAGGTTGACATGGCTGCCGCCCTTGACCTCGCGGAACTTGGGTGCGCGGATGCGGAACTCAGAAAGCTTGCCCTCGATAAAGCCAAGCGTCAGCTTGCTCGAGAAGATGGGCACCTTATTGTTGAGGTCCTGCAGCAGATACGGAAGCGAACCGGTGTGGTCCTCGTGGCCGTGGGTGACGACGATACCGCGGAGCTTCTCCTCGTTCTCAAGAACGTAGGTGTAGTCAGGAAGCACCAGGTCGATACCGGGCTGGGAGTCGTCGGGGAACATGAGACCGGCGTCGACGAGCACCATGTCGTCGCCACACTCGAAGACCGTCATGTTCTTGCCGATGCCGTCAAGGCCGCCGAGCGGGATGATCTTCAAGGGAGATGATTTTTTAGCTGCCATAGGTTAGTGTGGTTTCCTTTCTTCGAAACGAGTCTGGAACAACCGACGGGGCGCTTCTGGCAAACCGACCGCCGGGAACGTACAAACATGCATCACAGAGTCGACGCAGTAACCACAGTATGATACCCATTTGCCCACCAACAGACCACCCATGCATCAAAGCCCCATCTGAACCGGTCTATCCCGCCGGTCTGGGGCCATCGGGGGCCGGGGCGGGTTAAGTTTGCTGCTCTACAGTCCTGCGCAAGACGGAAAGCACATTAAGTGCT
>CAVEET010000209.1:0-6151 GCA_963614835.1 Bulleidia sp.
GCTACTACTGGGCGCATCCGCTCGAGATCTTTGCCACCAACGAGGGCGGCATGAGCTTCCATGGCGGCTTGGTGGGCGGCATCATCGGCGGCGTGCTCGTGTGCCGCATGTACAAGCTCGAAGCCTGGACCATCGCCGACCTTGCCGTTATCGGTGCTCCGCTGGCCTTATGTCTGGGACGCTGCGCAAACTTTGTCAACGGCGAGCTGTGGGGCAAGCCGACCGATCTGCCCTGGGGCGTGATCTTTGGCGGCACCGCGGGCGATATGCCGCGCCATCCCTCCCAGCTCTACGAGGCATTCCTCGAGGGCATCGTGCTCTTTTGCATTCTGCAGGTGCTCAGCCGCAAAAAGCCGCTGCTGCCCCAGGGCACGTTTATGGGCGTGTTTGTGATGGGTTACGGCATCGTTCGCTTCCTCATTGAGTTTGTGCGCGTGCCCGATGCGCAGCTGGGTTATCTGCTGGGAGGCGTCATCACGATGGGACAGCTGCTGAGCCTGCCGCTCGTAATCGCGGGCCTGGCGCTCATCATCTTTGCTCGTCGCCGCAACCAACCCCAGCGCATCTACCTCGACGCTTAACCACCAAAAAGTGAACAGGCACCTTTGTGGTGGTTCGCTGGGCAACGACGACAGAACCGTAACGTTTCCCCAGATAAAACCTGCCAAAATAAACCTGTCCCTTTTTGGCAGGTTTCTAGAAAGGCTTTCGGACTGTGAAGGATTCCGACCTCTCCACAACGGCTGCGCGCGACGCTGCCCGCATCGTCTGGTTTAAGCGCTACCCCGCCAAGCAGACGCTCATCGCATTTTTGCTCGCGCTGTTGGCGACCACGGCGTTTTCCATCGATCCTGCCCCGGTGTCGAGCAACGCAGTCTTGGCGATTGACCCCAAAGCCTCGGGCATGCTGTACGTGTGCTACGAGGTGCTCCTTTCGTTTGCCGGCCATACCGACGCGGTCATGCTGCTTGCACTTGCCTGCCTGCTCACCTTGCCGTTTCGCTACGTGTTCTTTGGCCGTGGCGACACCTGGCGTCCATCGATCATTCTGCCGTCGCTGTTCTTCGCCATCTGCATGGTGTTCGGCCGCAGCTACGACCTCACCGACTCGGCCGAGATTGTCCTTGGCGACAAAGCTCGCATCATCTGCGCCTGGATTGGCGGCGCGGGCTGGATGCTCCTGGCGATCGTTGCCTTCTACCTTGCCTTTGAGTGTCTAGATTGGCTGAGCTCTCGGCGCATCCCGTTTTCCGAAGCGCACTTTGGCCGCGTATGGCGTGTGACTCACGCCGTGCTCTCGGTCCATCCCTTTGCCGGGTCCTTCCTGGTGCTTATGATCGCCTGGACGCCCACACTCATCGCTTCGCTGCCCGGCCTTTTTATGGGAGATACGGGCGCGCAGATTCGCCAGTGGTTCAACTATCCCAATGGCACGAGCGACTACCTGCGCCTACTCAACCCCAACGTGCTGCTCAACGGGCATCATCCCGTAGTGCACACGGCCATTATCGGCTCGTGCGTTCAGCTGGGGCTTTCGCTGTTCAACAGCGCTAACGCGGGCCTCATCATCTATACCTGTGCTCAATTCGTCATCACGGCCGCCTGCATGGCCTATTCCATTTCGTCGCTGCGCAAACTGGGCGTGAGTCTGCCGGTTCGCGGTGCGATCCTGCTGTTCTTTGCGTTTATGCCGATGTTCTCTAACTACGCGGCGTTGCTCACCAAAGACGTGCTCTTTGCCGACGCGTTCTTGGTGCTGCTGGTACAGACCGTCAAGCTCGTGGCATGTGGCTTGCCCCGTCGTGATGCCAATGTCGAGCGAGCGGGCGAGAAGGCCCCCGTGCTCTTTGCGCGCCACGACTGGCTGCTGCTCGCTCTGAGCGCCATGGGTTCCACGTTTCTGCGCAACGGCGGCCTGGTGTTTCCCCTGGCGGCATGCGTAATCGCGGCGGCGTTTTGCGTATGGGACGTGCATGTGGCTCGTCGTGCAGCCAAGCAGACTGGTGCTGCGCCTTCGGGCGCCATCCCGCGTTTCCGCTGGGTTGGCGTTCTCGCGGTGCTCGCGCTCTGCCTTGCCTCTAATATGTACTTCACCAAGGTCTTTATGCCGGCGCACGATATCACGCCTGGTTCCAAGCGCGAAATCCTCTCGATTCCGTTCCAGCAGACGGCTCGTTTCGTCCAAAAGCACGATGGCCTCAACTCGGGCGTCAACCCCACGGTTAAGGAGGACGGCACCATCGTGGAGGCTCCTTGCGACGGCTTGGTGACCGACGAAGAGCGTGCCGCGATCGATCGCGTACTCAAGTACGAGAACCTGGGCCGCCGCTACAACCCCGACAAGTCCGATGCCGTCAAGAACTGCTTTAACGAGTACGCCTCGCAGGAGGACATCAAGGCCTATTTTGAGGTGTGGGCTCAGATGTTTAAGAAGGATCCCGAGTGCTATATTTCGGCGCTTATCAATAACTACTATGGTTATTTTTATCCGAGCGCGCGCGATGCGTGGGTCTACAGCACGGCGCGCAGTGCCGAGATTATGGCGAAGCCCGATAACCTCAAGTACTTCGACTTCCATCCGATTGACAGCAACGTGGTGCGCTGGTGCGACCACCTGATCAATTTGTACCGTGTGGCGGTGCAGCGCATCCCGTTTATTTCGCTCACCATGAGCTCGGCCACCTATGTGTGGATCATGATCGCCGTGGTGGTCTACCTGCTGCGTCGTCATTCATGGCGTGCGCTGGCGATCTGGGTGCCGCTGTTGGGCGTGCTCGCCGTGTGCCTGATTGGTCCGTGCAACGGCTCGACTTACATGCGCTACCTGTATCCGGTCATCGCCTGCATGCCCTTCGCCATCGGCGCCACCGTTACCCGCAGCGACTTCCTCTGGTTCTAACTTGGTGCATTGAGGTCAGGTTTCTTTGCACCAAAGGGGCCATCATCACGACGCCTTCATTTTGGGGTTTATCTCGCAGGCCAGTAGGTATATCATAACGACGTTTGTTTATATTGCCCGAGCATCTGCGCTGGGCTTTAGGTCGAAACCGATAGGAGACACGTATGTCCGGACACTCTAAGTGGGCCACAACCAAGCATCGTAAGGGCGCGCAGGACGCCAAGCGTTCCGCCCTCTTCTCCAAGCTCAGCCGCAACATCACCGTTGCTGCCCGTCTCGGCGGTGACCCGCTGCCCGAGAACAACGCCAGCCTCGCCGCTGCCGTTGCCAAGGCCAAGGCTCAGTCCATGCCTAAGGACAAGATCAAGTCCGCTATCGACAAGGCTTTTGGTTCGGGTGCCGATGCCGCCGTCTACGAGAACATCGTGTACGAGGGCTACGGTCCTGCCGGTGTCGCCGTCTACGTCGACTGCCTGACCGACAACCGCAACCGTACCGCCGCTGATGTCCGTTCCGCCTTCTCCCACGCTGGTGGCAACCTGGGCACCTCCGGCTCCGTCGCCTTCCAGTTTGAGCGTAAGGGCCAGATCGTCGTCGCCAAGGAGATCCTGGACGAGAACGCCAAGAAGGAGACCATGATCGCCAACGGTGCTGCCGGTGACGAGGATGAGTTCATGATGGCCATCGCCGAGGCCGGTGGCGAGGACTACGAGGATGCCGGCGAGGAGTGGATCGTCTGGACTACTGCCAACGAGGTCATGGCTGTCTCCAAGGCGCTCGAGGAGCAGGGCGTCCAGGTCAAGGGCTCCGAGACCACCATGGTCCCGACCACCCCGACCGAGGTCTCCGGCGCCGACGCCAAGAAGGTTCAGCGCCTCATCGACCGTCTTGAGGAGCTCGACGACGTCCAGGATGTTTACAGCACCATGGACATGACCGACGAGGTCATCGCTGCCCTCGAGGAGGAGTAGCGCCCGCACGGGTTAAGCCGTGCATATCTGGGCATAATGAAGCGAGCATGCAAGCCTCGTGGAATAGATGAGCCGGATCCGCGTGCGTAGAGCACCGGACCCGGCTCTTTTATAATGATGCGAACCGTTTTGCATTTCGAGAGCCGAGATTTGAAGGGAGCGCCGCGTGCGCGTACTCAAACGAGCCCTAGCGATCGTGTACCTTGCCGCTACCATCGTGGCGCTGGGTACGCTTGTCTGCCAGTTTTGGGGGCCGTATACGTATCGCTTTATGTTGCTGATGCGCGACCCCATGCCGCGCATTGTCGTGACGGCATGCGGCGGAGTTGTGGCGATCGGCGTGCTGGTAAGCTTCTTCCGCCTGATGTTTGCTCGTCGCGAGCCGTCCTGCGTGCATCTGGCGGGGGAGCGCAATATCGAGGTCACGCTCGCGGCACTTTCTTCGTGTGCCAGGGCTGCTGCCGAGCGCGACGACCGCGTGATGGTCGAGCATGTCGAGGCCCGCGTCCAAGGCTCCGACGATTCGCACGTCCGATTTAAGGTCGAGGCTATCGCGCTTGACGATAAGGACGTGGCATCTCTGGCTACCGCGATGCAGCAGCGCATCGAGGAAGCTTGCGACACCATGCTCGGCACGCCGGGTACGACCACGCGCGTCCGTTTTTTGCCGTCCAAGACTACCGTCCAGACCGTGGAGGTTTCCGGTGAGTGATACCAATCAAGATAAGACCGCTCGTACGCCGCGCCTGACGATTGACCAGAGCGCCACGCCGGCGAGCGAACCTGTTGATTCCAAAGCAGAGGCAACTGAGTTACAAGACGCGGCGGCCGCGGATTTTGACGAGGCTATGGGTCTCATCAAGGGTACGGGCGCTGCCATCTGGAGCTATGCTGTGCGTCATCCCAACACCACGCTCGGTGCCGTCGCTGGCTTTATCCTTGCCGTGTTGGTGCTCACGCTCGGCCTGTGGGACACGCTCGTCATTGCATTCTTCGTGCTGATCGGCGCCGTGATCGGCCAAATTCGCGACGGCGAAAACGGGATCGTCAACTTCTTCGGCCGTCTGTTTAGCGGCCGCTAATATGTATTAGACTGTCGCATCCGCGGCAGGCATAAGGAGGAACCATGGCTTTTAATACGAAGGTCGATGTGGCCGATTCCGAGCTCGAGGAGAATGAGGCGGCCGTCGCCGAAGCCGAGGATGTGACGCTCGAGGATGAGGCGCTCGTCGAGGCCGAGTCCGATGTGGATGAGGACGACGAGGAAGCGGACGAGTCCGAGGACTCGCTGACCTATTCCAACGGCGTGATCGAGAAGATCGTTGCCATGGCCACCCGCGAGGTTCCGCACGTTCTGGGCATGAAGGGTAACCTCATGCACTTTGTGCAGGAGCAGTTTGGTGCCGAGAATCTGACCAAGGGCGTGACGGTCGAGGTCACCGATGACAATCGCGTGGTCGTCAACATCTCCGTCATCATCGAGTACGGCGCCTATGCGCCCGCGATCTTCGACGATGTCAAGGCACGTGTCACCGAGCGCCTTGCCGCGATGACCGGCCTTGAGGTGGCGGGCGTCAACCTGCGCATCGAGGACGTCATCACCCCCGAGGAGTACGAGCACCGCACCAGCCAGCACGAGTAACCTTCCAAAAAGGGACAGGTTTGTTTTGGCAGGCTTTATCTGCGAAAACGTTAAACGGCCGACCGCGCAAGCAAAAGCGTGGCCGGCCGTTATTTGTATGCCCCCCGATGTGGGCATACCGCTCGTCTAACTAGGGGTTGCAATCGTCGCGTTCCGCGTTACCCTAATGGGCGCATTGTTTCCAAATTGTTAACGAGGGGTTGCCGTAATGGCCGACGAGCACGAAACAGAAAGCAAGGCATGGGCGATTGAGGCCGCCGCGGCAGAGGCGGCATCGCGTGCTGCCGAGGAGATGCATCGTCCTCCCGTGGTGCCGATGGAGCGCGTGGTTGATCGCACCGATATCGAGCGCGGCGAGCGTGTCGGTCAAAAGCGCAGCCAGGAGCCGGGCTTCCCGCGCTTTTTTGCCGAGCTCAATCTGGGCCTGATTCTTACGGCCTTCGCCATCGTTGCGTTTAAAACCCCTAATCACTTTGCTTTTGGCGGCACCTCGGGCGTGTCGGTCATTCTGTCCACGCTGTTCCCGACCCTGCCCGTCGGCGTTTTTATGTGGATTATCAACGCGGTTCTCGTCGTCTTGGGCTTTATCTTTTTGGAGCGCAAGGCAATCCTGTGGAGCGTCTTCGCCTCGTTTGCGCT
>CAVEET010000210.1:0-5383 GCA_963614835.1 Bulleidia sp.
TCTTGAACACCTTTCGCTCTTAACTAGGTGTCCAATTCATCATACCCACTCCAAAAGCCTCCCATTTCTCGTGTCCAAGAAATGGGAGGCAGTTCAGTGCGAGCTGCAGGGTCTTTTGTCAAGTGACGGATCGCTTGTGGAGCCGCGCTTCATGTTGCCCGTTAGCCCTCCTTGCGAACTTTTTGCAGGTAGCGGTAGACGCTGGGCTCCGAGATACCCAGCGCGGTGGCGGCGCAGGCCACGGCGCCCTTGAGCATGAACACCCCGTTGCCGTTGAGGTGGCGAATGACGTCCACGCGGTCGCTCTGACCAAGCGACGCCACATCCAGCCCGCGCGTGCTCAGCAACTCGGCAATGCTGCGGTCGATGAGCTCCTGTGTGGACTCCGAAAGGCTTTCGACCTCGATAGGGGCGGGCTCCGTGCGCGTCGGCGCCGCGTCGAAGCACGCCATGAGCTGCTGCGCCATGGCGTTGATGGAGCGCACGGTCGAGAGGTCGGTGTTGACGCAGAGCATACCGACGATCTCGTCATTCTCGCGGATAAAGTACGTCGCTGACTCCAACGTCTTGCCGCCGGCACCGCGCCCCTCGTAGCCCGTAATAAACGGCAGGTCGCGATACTTGGCGTCGTGCATGATCTTGAGTGCCAGATCGGTGGCGGGACCGCCGACCTTGCGGCCGCTCACGATGCCGTTGCGAATATCAACGATGGCGTGGTCGGGATCCGAGAAATCGTGCAGCACGATTTCGCTGTTTTTGCCGAGTATCTGTTCCAGAAAATCGACCATCGGCAAAAAGCGACGTACGGTCTCGTTCACGGGCAACTCCTTTGGGTGAAATCGGAAATGTTCATAACAATTTTTTCTCATGGTAACACGCTGCCCATCATCTCGTATATCCGCAGGTACATTGCGTAATGCAGACGAACGGTAGGAATTTAGCGGTAAACGGTTGACCAAAAGAAAAGTTAGATGTTATTTTGACCAGACACTTTCCTGACCTGCGGAAATGCGGTATTTCAGCTGAAGAATAGTCTGATAACAAAAAATTATTATTGAGAATGAGAATCATCTTTAATACGATATGCAATGAAGGCACAACCTCAACCCCGCACTGCGTCACAATAGAGCGTTAGATGCGAAAACAACTACTTCGAGGATTGGTGGTCAAATGACCCAGGAGACGGTTACGAACGGCACTGAAGCCCTGTTCACTCGCGAAGGCATGCCTCCCGTTAAGGAAATGATCCCGTGTGCCCTTCAGCACGTACTGGCATCGTTTGCCGGCATCATTACCCCGGCGGTCATCATGGCCGGCGTCTACGGCTTTAATAGCCAGCAGAGCACCGACATCATTCAGGTCGCGCTTATTCTTTCGGCAATCGACACGGCCCTTCAGGCCTTCGCTCCCTTCCGTCGCATCGGCGGCGGCCTGCCCATCGTCATGGGCGTTTCGTTCGCGTTCCTCCCGGCCCTGCAGGCCATGGGCGCATCGGGCTTTAGCTTTGGCGCGCTTTTGGGCGGCGAGATCGTCGGCGGCGCCGTTGCGGTCCTCTTTGGTCTGGCCTACAGCAAGATCAAGTGGCTGTTCCCGCCCGTCGTGACCGGTACGGTCATCTTCTCCATTGGCGTTTCGCTGTATCCCACGGCCGTCAAGTATATGGCCGGCGGTATGGGTACGCCGTTGTGGGGCACCCCGCAGGCATGGTGCGTCGCTCTCATCACCTTCGCCGTGGTCTTTGCGCTCGCCAACTTTGGCAAGGGCACGCTCAAGTTGGGCTCTGTGTTCTTCGGCATGATCGTTGGTATGATCGTCTCCATCCCCTTTGGCATGATCGACTTCTCCAGCGTCGCCACCGCTCAGGTCTTCGCTCTTCCCAAGCTCATGCCCTACGCGCTCGAGTTTGATCCCGAGGTCTGCATTACCCTCGCCGTCGTGTTCCCCATGGTTGCCATCCAGGTTATCGGTGACGTCTCCGCCGCCTGCCTGGGCTCCATCGACCGTATGCCCACCGAGCGCGAGCTCTCCGGCGCTATCGTGTCCCAGGGCCTCACCTCTATGGTCGGCGGTCTGCTGGGCGGTCTTCCCACCAGCGCCCTTGGCCAGAACGTGGGCATCATCTGCTCCAACAAGGTCGTCAACAAGTGGGTCTTTGTGATCATTGCGGCCGTCTTTGCCATCGCCGGTCTGTTCCCGCAGCTCTCTGCCGTCCTTTCCGCTATCCCGCAGCCCGTCATCGGCGGCGCGACCGTCGGCGTCTTTGGCACCATCACCATGAACGGCGTGCGCATGTTCACCCGCGAGGGCCTCACGCAGCGCACTACCACCATCGTCGGCACCTCCGTCGTCTTTGGCCTGGGTATCTGGATGGCCAGCGGTTGCCTTGCCGGCGAGGGTATGCCCGCCTGGGTGTCCACCGTCATCGGCTCCAATGCCGTAACCCCCACCGCCATCATGGCCATTGTCCTTAACCTGATCCTTCCGCAGACGCCGGTCGTGGCTCAGCACATCGATGCTGCCAAGGACGCTGCCGTGGATCTGGTCTTGCCCGAGAGCAAGAAGTAACCAATTCGGTGCTATTCGTCGGCGGACGCATCGCCTCGTCCGCCGACGCCATGCGGCGCCAAGCCGCACTTCAAAGGGTTTGTCCCTTTGGTGAAGCGTTGACGGGAGAGGGCCCGTTTCCGGTGTAGGCCGGCGCTTCGCACTCCGCCATGTCAGAGGTGTCAAACCCCGCCTCTGATGTTGAAGGGAGCATCCATGCTTCTGGTCGCTAACGGTTCCGTCTTTACCCGCAACGCTCAGACTCCGTTCATTCCCAACGGTGCGGTCGCCATTGACGGAGATACGATCGTCGAAGTGGGCCCCGAGTGCGAGCTCAAGGCCAAGTACCCGGATGCCGAGTACGTCGACGCCCGGGGCAACCTCATCATGCCCGGACTCATCAACTGCCACACCCACATCTACTCGGGTCTGGCCCGCGGCCTTGCCATTAAGGGCTGCAACCCCACCAACTTCCTGGAGAATCTTGAGCAGCAGTGGTGGAAGATTGACGACAACCTGACGCTCGACGGCACCAAGGCCAGCGCCTATGCCACGATTTTGGATTCCATCCGCGACGGCGTCACCACGATCTTCGATCACCACGCGAGCTTCTGCGAGATCCCGGGAAGCCTCTTTACCATTAAGGATGCAGCTCAGGAGCTGGGCATGCGTTCGTGCCTGTGCTACGAGGTCTCTGATCGCCGCGGCCAGGAAAAATGCGACCAGGCCATTGCCGAGAACGCCGAGTTTGCCCAGTGGGCCGCCAAGGAGCGTCGCGATAACGACAACCACATGATCGCCGCCATGTTTGGCGGACATGCTACCTTTACGCTTTCGGACGAGACCATGGATAAGATGGCCGAGGCCAACAACGGCCTGACCGGCTTCCACATCCATGTGTGCGAGGGCATGAACGACGTGTGGGATTCCCGCCTCAACCGCGGTGGTATCAGCCCCGTCGAGCGCCTGCTACAGCACAACCTGCTGGGTCCCGACACCATGCTGGGCCACTGCATCCACGTGACGCCTGCCGAGATGGATATCGTCAAGGAGTCCGGCACTTGGCTGGTCAACAACCCCGAATCCAATATGGGCAACGCCGTGGGCTGCGCCCCCGTGCTCGAGTTCTTCCGCCGCGGCATCCCCGTGTGCATGGGTACCGACGCCTACACCCACGATATGCTCGAGAGCCTTAAGGTCTTCCTGATCATTCAGCGTCACAACGCCGCCATGCCCAACGTGGGCTGGTGCGAGGCTATGACGATGCTGTTCGAGAACAACGCCAAGATGGCCAGCAAGTACTTCGATCGTAAGCTCGGCGTTCTTGAGGCCGGCGCCGCTGCCGACGTCATCGTCATGGACTACAAGCCCTTTACGCCGCTGAGCGAGGAGAACATCGACGGTCACATGCTCTTTGGCATGATGGGCAAAAACTGCCGTACCACCATCATCAACGGCCGCGTCCTGTACAAGGATCGCGAGTTCGTTGGCATTGATGAGGAAAAGATCAACGCGTGGACCATGGCCGAGTCCAAGAAGCTCTGGAGCACGCTCAACGATCGCGTGTATTAATCCAATTGGAGATTCGCGCGCGTCGGATGTTTCGCCGCATCCGACGCGCGTATAGGCGGCCTCCGCGGGGTCGCCGGCGCTGTGCTAGCGCTACACCGTATTTGCGCCCGTCGCGCGGTCTCGCCGGGCGTTACAGAGAGGAGCTCATTATGAGCGACATCATGAGGCCGATCCCGTTTTCGCAGCTGATGAACTGGATCATCGAGGAGCACAAGACTCAGGGCGCCGTCTTTGGCGTGCGCAAGATGGTTACGACCAACCAGGAGGGCGCGCTTCCCATTTTTGACGAGCGCATCGAGACTCCGTTTGGCCCGGCCGCCGGTCCCAATACGCAGCTTGCCCAGAACATCGTGGCCTCTTATGTGGCCGGTTCACGCTTCTTTGAGCTCAAGACCGTTCAGGTGATGGACGGCGAGGAGCTCTCCAAGTGTGTGAACAAGCCCTGCATCGTGGCGCAGGACGAGTGCTACAACTGCGAGTGGTCGACCGAGCTCGAGGTTCCGCAGGCCTTTGCCGAGTACGTGAAGGCATGGTTTGCCTGCCACCTGATTGCCCGCGAGTATGGCCTGGGCAGCCCGGACGGCTTTGTCTTTAACATGTCCGTGGGCTATGACCTCGAGGGTATTAAGAGCCCCAAGGTCGATGCCTACATCGAGGGCATGAAGGACGCCAGCGGCTCCGACGTCTGGAACGAGTGCCGCGCATGGGCGCTCGCCAACCTGGACAAGTTTGAGCATGTCGACGCCGCATTTGTCGAATCCATCCCGGCACGCGTCTCCAACTCCATCACCGAGTCTACCCTGCACGGCTGCCCGCCCGCCGAGA
The DNA here is from genome assembly GCA_963614835.1 of Bulleidia sp. Lineage (GTDB taxonomy): Bacteria > Actinomycetota > Coriobacteriia > Coriobacteriales > Coriobacteriaceae > Collinsella. Next base: position 4,942 of record CAVEET010000210.1, read on the forward strand.
TCGAGCGCATCGCGACCTATCTGATCATCGAGAAGGGCCTCAACACCTACATCAAGTGCAACCCCACGCTGCTGGGCTATGAGTTTGCCCGCCAGCGCCTCAACGAGCTGGGCTTTGACTACATCGTCTTCGATGACACGCACTTCCGCGAGGACCTGCAGTGGGCCGATGCCGTGCCTATGTTCGAGCGCCTGATTGCCCTGTGCGCCGAGCGCGGCCTGGAGTTTGGCGTCAAGCTGACCAACACGTTCCCCGTCGACGTGACGAGGAACGAGCTGCCTTCCACCGAGATGTACATGTCGGGCCGTTCGCTGTTCTCGCTGACCATCGAGGCCGCTCGTCGCATTACCGAGCAGTTCGATGGCAAGCTGCGCATCAGCTACTCCGGTGGTGCCACGGTCTACAACATCCGCGCCCTGTACGATGCCGGCATTTGGCCCGT
>CAVEET010000211.1:0-4596 GCA_963614835.1 Bulleidia sp.
GGCGGCAATCGGCGCAAATACGCAGGCAGGAGGCGCAATGCCGCCCGCCCTGGCTTTGACACGTTCACAAGTGCCCACTATCATAGTAAAAGATTCGGCAACGAGCATATGACAATCGGATAAAAGGAAATGACCGGCGCGGCGCCCGCACAGCCCGCGCTGGCTTGCGGAGGGAACCAGGTGGGAATCCTGGGCAAGGGACATTACTGTATAGGACGCGCGGGCGAACCGCCTCGCGCCCCAAGCCAGACTGCTTCGCCTTTTCCTCACGGCATCGCCGTGGCGTTAGCTCCTTGTGAACCCCGAGGGGTGCGCTTTTCTTTCGCTTGTGCCGACAAGCAACTGTCGCCGGGGGACCGGCAAACCGAGGAAAGGAAAAACCATGTCCGACCAGATGTCACGCCGCGGCTTCATGGGCGCCGCAGCAACCGGAGCCGTCGCGCTCGCCGGAGTCGCGCTCGCGGGCTGCTCCAACACCTCCGCGAGTTCCGAGAAATCGAGTGAAAAGGAGAAGGCCGTGAAGCCGGTCATCCTCGTCACGAGCTTCGGCACGAGCTACAACGACTCGCGCCACATCACCATCGGTGCCATCGAAGACGCTATCCGCGAGAAGTACTGGCAGGACTACGACATCCGCCGCGCCTTCACCGCGCAGATCATCATCGACAAGCTGAAGAAGCGCGACGGCATCACGATCGACAACATGACCGAGGCGCTCGACCGCTGCGTGGAAGACGGCGTGAAGGAAATCGTCGTGCAGCCGACGCATCTCATGGGTGGCCTGGAATACACCGACGTGAAAGACGAGCTCGACAAGTACGCCGACAAGTTCGACAAAATCTCGCTCGGCGACCCGCTGCTCACCTCCGACGACGACTACAAGAAGGTGGCCGCAGCCATTAAGGAGAACATGGCGTCCTTCGACGACGGCAAGACGGCGCTGTGCCTCATGGGCCACGGCACCGAAGCCGATTCCAACGCCGACTATGCCAAGATGCAGGAAGTGTTCAAGAACGAGGGCTTGACGCAGTTCTTCGTCGGCACCGTCGAGGCTGAACCGACCTGCGAGGATGTTATCGCCGCCGCGAGCGCCGCAGGCTACAAGAAGGCCGTGCTCGCGCCGTTCATGGTGGTCGCGGGCGACCACGCGAATAACGACATGGCAGACGAGACCGACCCCGACAGCTGGGCTGCGAAGTTCGTGGCCGCCGGCTTCGAAGTGACGTGCCTGCTCCAGGGTCTGGGACAGAACGTCGCGGTCGACGACATCTACGTCTCGCACGTGGACGACGCCATCGCCAAGCTGTAAACTCGCCGCGCACGGGGGCGCCGGTCGCGTCCCCGTGCAACGGGCATGCGCCTTCCCCGACTGACGGCGCATGCCCGTTGCATTCGCATCCCGCCCGCCCACCGCACGGCGCGGGCGGTCGAAGCGATTGAAAGGAACCCCCTCCATGTTGAAGAAAACCCTCGCCTTCGCCCTGTCAGCGGCGCTTTTCGCGTTCTCGCTCGCCGGCTGCGGCGGAAATTCAATCGACAGCGCAAAGGCAAGCGATGCCGATTCCCAGGAAAAGACCGAACAGGCGGCCGATGCGCCCGAGGGCGCAAGCGCTGCCCCCATCACCGCCGACAAGGTGGCCGACGGCACCTATCCGATCACCGTAGATTCCAGCTCGAACATGTTCAGGATTGTGGACGCCCAGCTCATCGTGGAAAACGGCTCCATGCACTGCGTGATGACGCTTTCCGGCACGGGCTACGGCAAGCTCTTCATGGGCACGGGCGACGAGGCTGCCGCCGCGAGCGAGGCCGACTTCATCCCCTATGTGGAAAACGCGGAAGGCAAGTACACCTACGACGTGCCCGTTGAAGCGCTCGACGAGGACACCGCCTGCGCCGCGTGGAGTATTAGAAAAGAGCAGTGGTACGACCGCACGCTCGTGTTCGAATCCGCCGGCGTCGATCTGCGCGCCGACGCACTGAAGTAACGCCATGCGGTCGATTCTTCCCAAGGGGGAAAGCAGGAAGCGTCGCAGCATCGCGGTGCGCGCGATCGCCTGCGTTCTCGTCGCCCTGCTCGCGCTTCCCTTCGCGGGGTGCAGTGCGAGCCCGAACGCGACCGGTGGCACGGCAGGCTCTCAGGAATACACTGTGAGCGTCTCGCTCTCCGGCGGGTCAGGGCGCGCAAGCATCGCCTCACCCACCACAATTGTGAAGGATGGCGACACCTACACCGCGACCATCACCTGGTCGAGTTCGAACTACGACAAAATGACCGTCAACGGCGTGGACTACGCGCCCGTAAACGACGGCGGCAACTCCACGTTCGAGATACCCGTCACGCTCGACGAGGACATCGCCGTGTCGGCCGAGACCGTCGCCATGTCGACGCCGCACACCATCGACTACACGCTCCACTTCGATTCATCCACCATGAAGGAGAAATCGGGCGACGAAGCAAGCGGCGGCTCCCCTGCGGGAACGGCTTCAAACGCCGCGGCCGACTTCCACAACGCCGATTTGGGCTGCGGCTGGAAGCCGACGGGGACGCTTCAGCTTGAATACGCCGAGCACTTCACTGTCGACGAGTACGAAGGCGGCCTGCGGCTTATCTGCATTTCGAACGGGGAGCGCTTCCTCGTGGTGCCGCAAAATGCAAAGGTACCTGATGGGTTGAGCTCCGACATCGCGGTCATAAGGCGCCCCGCCGACAAGGTGTACCTCGTGTCGTCGGCGACGATGTGCCTGGTCGACGCGCTCGATGCGAACGACAATATCCTCATGTCGGGCACGAAGGCCGACGATTGCTCGGTCGGGGGCTTCAAAAGCGCGCTCGAAAGTGGGGCGATCGCCTACGGCGGCAAGTACAGCGCGCCCGACTACGAGCGAATATCGGCCTCGGGCTGCACGCTCGCCATCGAGAACACCATGATCAACCACACGCCCGATGTGAAGGAAAAGCTGCAGAAGCTCGGGCTCGTCGTGCTCACCGAACAGTCGTCGAGCGAGCCCGAAGCACTCGGGCGCGTCGAGTGGATTAAGCTTTTCGGCGTCCTATTCGACAAGGAAGACGAGGCCGCGCACCTGTTCAACGAGCAGAAGGCCCGCGTCGAGCAAACGTCGAGGCTTGCGTCGTCAGGTAAAACCGTGGCGTATTTCTACATTAACTCGAACGGGGCCGCCGTCACGCGGCGGGCGGGCGACTACGTGGCGCAGATGATCGAGCTTGCAGGCGGCAACTACGCGCTCGATGACGCGCAGACGGCGTCGACGTCAGGTTCGTCAGTAACGCTCGAAATGGAGCGCTTCTACGCGACGGCGAAGGATGCCGACATCATCGTCTACAACGGCACCATCGACGAATCGGTTGCCACCTTGAACGACTTCGTAGGCAAAAACGCGCTATTGTCGCAGTTCAAAGCCGTGAAGAACGGCAACGTCTGGGTCACAAGCGCCGACATGTACCAGCAGATGACTTCTACCGCCGACATTATCGACGAGCTGCACGGGGCGTTCACCGGCGATGACGCGAGCGACTTCCATTATCTGAGGAAGCTCGGCTAGCGTCATGAGAAGCCGGCTTTCCATGACATACGACGAATCGGGGCGCGCCGCGCGGTGTCGCGTCGTGACGGCGCTGCTCGCTGTTGCCCTCATCGTGCTCGTCGGGGCCAACCTGTGCATCGGGAGCGTGCTCGTGCCCGCAGACCACATCCCCGGCATCCTTTCGGGCGGCGCGGCCAATTCCATGGAAAGCCAGGTCATCTGGGAGATTCGCCTGCCGCGCGTGCTTTCAGCCGTGCTTCTCGGCGGGGCACTTTCGCTCTCCGGGTTCCTGCTGCAGACGTTTTTCAACAACCCCATCGCCGACCCGTTCATCTTGGGCGTCTCCTCGGGCGCAAAGTTCGTCGTCGCGCTTACGATGATCGTACTTCTGGGCGCGAACCAGGCCATGTCCTCGCCAGCCATGGTGGCCGCAGCATTTCTGGGCTCGCTTATCACCATCGGCTTCGTGCTCCTCATCGCACGGCGCATAAGTTCCATGGCCATGCTCATCGTGGCGGGCGTCATGGTGGGATACATCTGCTCGGCGGCGACGAACTTCCTCATCGCCTTCGCCGACGACCAGTCCATCGTGAACCTGCACAACTGGTCTTTGGGTAGCTTCTCGGGTTCGAGCTGGGACGACGTCGCGGTCATCGCGGTCGTGGTGATCACCGTGAGCGCATGCGTATTCGCGATATCGAAGCCCCTTTCCGCCTTCCAGCTGGGAGAAGCCTACGCGAAAAGCGTCGGCGTGAACGTCGCACGTTTCCGCGTGGTGCTCGTCCTTCTAGCGAGCATGCTCTCCGCCTGCGTGACCGCGTTCGCAGGTCCGGTGTCGTTCGTAGGCATCGCGGTTCCGCATCTCGTGAAGTCGGCGCTGAAGTCGTCGAAGCCCATCCGCGTGATTCCTGCGTGCTTCTTGGGAGGCGCCATCTTCTGCGCGGGCTGCGATTTGATCGCGCGCACGCTGTTCTCTCCCGTCGAGCTTTCCATCAGCGCCGTCACCGCCATCTTCGGCGCGCCGGTGGTTATCGCGCTCATGTTGAAGAA
>CAVEET010000212.1:0-7081 GCA_963614835.1 Bulleidia sp.
GCACCTGTTGCCTGCCGCGATTGCCGCGGCACGGGCGCGCGGACTGGTTATCCCGATCGTCTACAACACGAGTGGTTACGAGCGCGCGAGTGCCGTGGCGGCGCTGGGCGACCTGGTCGATGTGTGGCTCACCGACTTTAAATATGCCGATGCCGGGCTTGCGCAGTCGCTCTCTCATATAAAGGATTACCCGCGTGTGGCTGTGTCGGGCCTGGCCCAGATGGCGCACGAGGTCGAGCGCCGCGGGGGAGAATTGGTGGACGAGGACGGGCTTATGAAGCGCGGCATGATTGTGCGCCACCTGGTGCTTCCGGGGCATGCGGACGATTCGTGTCGCGTGTTAGACCTTGTGTGGCAGACGGTGGGCGATGTGCCGATCTCGGTCATGAACCAGTACACGCCCAATGCGCTCATGCGCGAGCAGGGCGGCGAGTTGGCACGCGCTGTGACGCGCGAGGAGTACGAGCAGGTGCTCGACCATGCCGACGACCTGGGCTTTACGACGATGTTCTGGCAAGAGGGCGGCGCGGTAGACGAGAGCTTCACCCCGGCCTTCGACACCACCGGTGTTCTTACCAGCGCAAAGTAGTGCGTTCGTCGATGATTTTTCTGGGACGGGGATTAAAAAATCATCGAGAGGATCGCCTGTTCGAAAAGTTGCCAAAATAGCCGCGTCCCAAAAAGACTGGTTATTGGGCGTTGACAGTTGGCGAGCCGTAGGTAAAATATCGACTTGTCCTGGGGACGTAGCTCAGTTGGGAGAGCGCTGCCGTCGCATGGCAGAGGCCGAGGGTTCGACTCCCTTCGTCTCCACCCTTGGATTTGATAAGCCGCTGACATTGTGTCGGCGGCTTTTTTTAAAAGAAAGGGCTTTACCATGGCCGAGCTTGAGTCCCAACCATTGTCCGACGAGGAGCGCGCTGAGTTGGAAGAGCTCCGCGCTGAGAAGGCCCGCCGCGAGGCTCGGGAAGAGGCCCGTCGCGAGCGCGAGGAGCTGGCTGCCCTGCGTGCCGAGCGTGCGAAGGCCGAGGAGGTCGCCTCGAACGCCGCATCCGAGCGCAAGCCCGCGCCCGCGCCCAAGCCCGCTGCAGCGAAGCCTGCACCTGCCGCGCCCAAACCTCAGCCTAAAAAGGCCGCTCGTCCCAAGTCCGTCGAGCCCAAGCCGAGCCGTGACGAGATGACCTTTGCCCAGCGCATGGTTACCTCCAAGGAACCTACGGGCGAGAACGAGATTCCTGGCATGGCGCCGGCTCAAAAAATCATCATTGTCCTTGCCCTCATCGCGTTTGTCATCTTTATGGGCTACACGATCCTGACCAGCATGGGCCTGCTCTAACCGATTTGCATCGGGCGTCATGTCCGCATGCTCTGCTCTCGTCCAACCCTCAAATTCTGCACCACACATCTGAAAGGTCGCCCCATGGCTTTGACCGACATCTCGCATCCCACCGACATTGCAATGCTCACCGATCTGTACGAGCTCACTATGGCCCAGGGCCTGTGGGAGAGCGGCAAGGCCAATGAGCAGGGTTGTTTTACCGCGTTTTACCGCGACCATCCCTTTGGCAGCGCCTATGCCGTCATGTGCGGCACCGCCGAGCTGCCCGAGCTCGTCGAGAATCTGCGCTTTACGCCCGAGGATATCGACTACCTCGCCTCGCTCCAGGCCCCGGCCGGCGGCGCGATGTTCAAGTCCGCATTCCTCGACTACCTGCGCGATTTTCGTGCGCATGTAAATATCGACGCCGTCCCCGAGGGCGAGCTCGTCTTTCCACGCGAGCCCATGGTGCGCGTCACCGGTCCTGCGCTCGAGTGCCAGCTGCTTGAGACGGCGCTGCTCAACATCGTCGGGTTCCAGACACTTGTCGCCACCAAGACGGCGCGAGTGGTGCTGGCGGCGGACGGCCGTCCCGTGGCCGAGTTTGGCCTGCGCCGAGCCCAGGGTCCCGATGGCGGCCTGGCCGTTGCGCGCGCGAGCTACGTCGCCGGCTGCTCCTCTACGTCCAATGTGCTCGCCGGCCGCCGCTACGGTATTCCCGTCTTTGGCACGCATGCGCACAGCTGGGTGATGAGCTTCGATTCCGAGCTCGAGGCCTTCCGTGCCTTTGCCAAGTCGAGCCCCAAGAACTGCACGCTGCTCATCGACACCTACGATGTGCGCGAGGGCTGCGAGCATGCCATTACGGTTGCCAAGGAGATGGAGGCGGCGGGCGAGCGCCTGTCGGCTATTCGCATTGACTCGGGCGATCTCGCCAAGCTCTCCAAGTATGTCCGCGGTCGTTTCGATGCCGAGGGCCTGCCTTATGTGGGGATTTCGGTTTCCAACGACCTGGACGAGTACACGATTCAGTCGCTGCTCGACCAGGGCGCACCCATCGATAGCTTTGGCGTGGGCACCAAGCTCGCGACCTGCTACGATCAGCCGGCGCTGGGCGGCGTGTACAAGCTTTCTGCCCGCCGTGCGAGCGATGCGGACCCGTGGACGCCGGTGGTGAAGCTCTCCGAGCAGCCCTACAAGCGCACGATTCCGGGCGTGCAGCGTGTGCGCCGCTATTACGACGGCTTTGGCGGCCCGGTCTGCGACATGATCTATGACGAGGATCATCTGGCGGGGGAGGGCGCCGCGCGCGGCAATACCCTCGTGGCCGTGAACGATGCCGCCCTGGTGACCGATGTGTCCGAGCTTGAGTATCGCGAGCTGCTGGTGCCAATCGTACGCGATGGCAGTGCGGTAGCCCCGCGCGAGAGCATTAAGGACGCGCGCGAGCGCTGTGCTTGGGCACTCAATCATCTGGACGCGGCTTTTAAACGCTTCCTGTATCCGCAGACCTACGTGGTGGGTATGGAACAGGGCTTGGCCCAGGTGCGCGACGAGCTCGTGCGCAAGAACATGGCCGCGGCTTCGGCCTTCCCCTGGGCAAAATGATCCGAAGGGGACGGAGGAAAACGGATCATTTTCGTCCGTCCCGCACCAGGTGCCCCGGCTGCTCCAGTTCGCCCGCCCGCTCGACATTCGATTGGTTTGACGTATGACGACTTCTCATAAAACGATGGTGGTAAAGATCGGCTCGTCCACGGTGGTGGGTGCCGACGGTAAGGTCAACCGCGCGTTTATCGGTGGCCTGGCCGATCAGGCCGCGGCCCTGCGCAAGCTCGGCTGGCGCTTGGTCGTGGTGAGCTCCGGCGCCATTGCCTGCGGTTATCCCGTGCTGGGCTTCGACCGCAAACCGGTCGGCGATCTGCCGAGCCTGCAGGCATGCGCTTCGGCCGGCCAGTGCATCATCTCGTCGGCCTACGACGAGGAGTTCCATGCGCGTGACCTGCTTACCTCGCTCGTGCTGCTCACGCGCCACGACACGGCGCGCCGTACGTCCTACCTGCACGCGCGCGACGCTTTGCTGCGCCTGGTGGAGCTGGGCGTGGTGCCGGTCGTCAACGAAAACGACACCGTTACCGTCGACGAGATCAAGTTCGGCGACAACGATACGCTCGCGGCCCTCGTGAGCTGCTTGGTTTCGGCGGACCTGTGCGTGACGCTTTCGGACATCGACGGCCTCTACACCGCCAATCCGCATGAGGATCCGACGGCCGAGTTTATCCCGGTCGTGCATAAGATCGATGCCAAGATCATTGCCTCGGCGGGCGATTCTTCGACGTCGGTGGGCACCGGCGGCATGATCACTAAGATCCGCGCGAGTCGCATTTTGATGACGGCCGGCATTCAGAGCGTGATTTGCTCGGGCGAGGAGCCCGATGCGCTCGTGCGCCTGGCCCGTGGCGAGAGCGTGGGAACCCTGTTCGATCCGCCGGCGGAGCGTCTGGACATCGCACCCCGCAAGCTGTGGATCGCGCTGGGTGACAAGGCCCACGGCTCGGTGACGGTTGATGCCGGTGCCGCAAAGGCGCTGGTCAGCCGTGGCTCGTCCTTGCTCGCGGTGGGTATTCGCCAGGTCGATGGAGAGTTTGCCGAGGGCGATGTGCTCGATGTGTGCGATCCGAGCGGTATGGTTGTCGCCCGCGGTATCGCCGAGGCCGATTCGGACGTGCTGGAGCTTGCTGCCGGCCGCCGCCAGGACCAGATCGCCGGCAACCGCCTGCTCGCTAACCTGGCCGAGAAGCCGGCGATACACAGGGATAACTTGATCGTATTTGCATAAAGAAAGACGGCGCTGCGGATCGTTTCCCGCAGCGCCGTCTTTCTCGTGCCGGCACCTGGGGACGTTCCCTTTGTGCCGGCAGGTGGGGACACTCCTTTGTTAGAAGATCCGGCGCAGGTTTCCGCGGTTGAGTGCTTCGTCGAAGAGGTGCTTGAACACCACGCTGCCGTGCAGACCGTCGTGCTCGAACTCGTTGGTCGCCCAGGCATGCGAGTTGCCCACGCGGCTGAGCGTATCGAGCTGCAGGCCCGAATCCACGTACATGTCGTCGAAATACACCGCGGCCTGCAGGGGTACTTCGTTGCAGGCCAGGCGCTGCGGGTCGTAGATCTTGTCCCAGCTGGTGTCTTCCATCAGCAGGTCCATGACGGGCTTAAACGCCTTAAGCTCGGGCATCTGCTCAAACATCCACGGGAACATGGCCTCGCCGGTAAACATGAGCGGGCGCGCAACCGTGTCGAACTCGGCACGATGGGCCTTCTCCTCTGCTGCGGCCCAGCGAATGGGCATGGTGTCGCCGTCGGCGTATATGAACTCCTGCAGCGTCCAGTACAGCGGATTCGTGCGCGTGTTGGTGCGCTCGAAGGCGCGCATCAAAAAGCTGTCAGATACCGAGGCGCCGCAGGTCAGCGTGCCGTCGCCGTCAACAAAAGCGTGATCGATAATCCAATGCATACGCTCAAAGCTCGGCTTCATGCCAAAGTCGCTGCCCATGAGCTGTAGGCGCTCGACCGTCATCGGCGAGCCGTCGGGCAGCACGGGCTTCTGGGCCTCGAGCGCATCGGCCAGGGCTGCCACGCGCTCGACGTCAGCGGGGTAGCGGCCATAATACTGCTGCGTCTTGGCGGCCATGCGCGGGAAGGTGTGCGCGTAGACCTCGCTTGCGCTCGTCGGCACGTGGGGGATTCCGCCGCAGGTAAAGCTCGCCGCCACGCCCTCGGGGAAGAGCGACAGATAGCTCAGCGTCAAAAAACCGCCGTAGCTTTGGCCGAGCGTGACCCACGGCTTGCCGCCAAAGCCCACTAGGCGCAGGTACTCAAAATCGCGCACGATGGAGCTGGCGAGGTGGCGCTTGAGGAAGTCAGCCTGCGAGCGTGCGGCATCGGAGCCGGCCGCCGTCGCGCGCTCGCCCAGTGCGGCAATCGTGCGCCCGTCTACACAGCTGCTGCGCCCGGTGCCGCGCTGGTCGGGAAGGACCACGCGGAAGTGCTTGACGGCCTCCTCGATCCAGCCGTCGCTTGTGGGCGACAGCGGACGCGGGCTCTCGCCGCCGGGGCCGCCCTGCAAAAACAGGAGCAGCGGCAGATCGTCGTTGATGCGGTCGGGCGCGCAAACCACGCGGTAGAAGAGCTTGATGCTCTCGGGCGCGCCGGCGATTGGTGCCGGCATAGCGCCGCGGCGCATGGTGCTGCCGACGGCCAGGAGCATCGGCTCCAAGCCGCGCCAGTCAAGGGGGACGTCGATGCTGTGGTCCTCGACATAGAGGCCGGGGACGTTGTATGAAGTGATGAGGGCCATGCGGTACTTCCGTTCGTTGCGGTGTTTCGGGTTGACCAATTCTACCGCCGCGGGCGAGGGCATGCACAAATCGGCTACCATGGATGGCAAACATCTAAGAGAAAGGGCCGCCCATGTCGGTCGATATAGCTACGTATGTCCACGATCTTGCCGTTGCCGCCAAGGCAGCGTCGGCATCGCTTGCCACGGCGAGCGATGAGCAGCGTCAGGAGGCCGTGCGCGCCATGGCCGCAGCGCTGCGCGACGGTGTCGATTCCATCGTTGCCGCCAACGAGCTCGATATGTCCGCCGCGCGCGATGCGGGCACCTCGACGGGGCTCCTCGATCGCCTGTTGCTGACGCCCGAGCGCGTTGAGGGCATGGCCGCCGGCCTGGAGAAGCTCGCCGAGCTGCCCGATCCTGTCGGCCGCGTGCTCGACCACCGCGTGCTTGCAAGCGGCGTGGACCTCACCCGTGTGAGCGTGCCGCTGGGTCTGGTCGCCATGGTCTACGAGGCGCGCCCCAACGTAACGGCCGACGCCGCGGGCATCTGCATCCGCACCGGCAACGCCTGCATTCTGCGCGGCGGTTCGCTGGCCTATCACTCGTGCGCCATGATTGCCGAGCTGTTGGCCGATGCGCTTGAGGTCCAGAGTTTCCCGCGCGAGGCTGTGTCGATGATCGAGTCTACCGACCGCGAGGCCACCGGCGAGCTCATGAAGCTCCGCGGCATCGTCGACGTGCTTATTCCGCGTGGCGGTGCGGGCCTGATTCAGCGCTGCGTGCGCGAGTCGCTTGTACCGGTGATCGAGACGGGCACGGGTAACTGCCATATCTACGTGCATGAATCCGCCGACTTTGACAAGGCGCTCAACATTATCGTCAATGCCAAGACCCAGCGCGTGGGCGTGTGCAATGCTGCCGAGTCACTGCTGGTCGACCGTGCCGTTGCTGATCGCTTCCTGCCCGCAGTCGTTGCCGTGCTGCACGACCACGGCGTGCTGATTCACGGCGACGAGGCCACGTGCGCCGCATGTGCCGACGCTGGGCTTGCCGAGGGCGACGACTACGTGGCCGCGACTGAGGAGGACTGGGGCCGTGAGTACCTGGCGCTTGAGATGAGCGTGAAGGTCGTGGCGAACGAGGACGAGGCCATCGCGCACATCAACCGCTATGGCACCAGGCACTCCGAGGCCATCGTTGCCGAGGACGAGGATGCCTGCGAGCGCTTCCTGGATGCGGTCGATGCCTCGGCCGTGTACGCCAACGCCAGCACGCGCTTCACTGACGGCGGCGAGTTTGGGCTGGGCGCCGAGATCGGCATCTCGACCCAAAAGCTCCACGCCCGCGGCCCCTTTGCCGCCGAGGCCCTCACCACCTACAAATACAAGCTCCGCGGCACCGGCCAGGTCCGTCCCTAACGCCCG
>CAVEET010000213.1:0-2671 GCA_963614835.1 Bulleidia sp.
GCCCTTAACTCTGCTGCTGGCTTCTGGGGCCTTATCATCCTGACCCTGTGGCAGCAGGTCGGCTACATGATGATCATCTACATCGCTGGTCTGCAGTCCATTCCGTCCGACTACATCGAGGCCGCCAAGGTCGACGGCGCCACGGCATGGCAGACGTTTTGGAAGGTTAAGATCCCTAACCTGATGCCGACCATCACCATCTGCCTGTTCTTGTCCATCACCAACGGCTTTAAGCTGTTCGACCAGAACCTCGCCCTTACCGGCGGCGCCCCCGCGCACTCCACCGAGATGCTCGCCCTGAACATCTACAACACGTTCTATTCGCGTGCCGGTATCGCATGGCAGGGCATTGGTCAGGCCAAGGCGGTTATCTTCTGCATCCTGGTCGTGGCCATCTCCATGATCCAGCTTAAGGCCACGAGGTCCAAGGAGGTGCAGCAGTAATGAAACGCGATAAGGTTATCAACCGCGCGCTCTCGATTTTCTTTACGATTCTGTCGCTCGCGTGGATCTACCCCGTGTTCATGATTGCGCTCAATTCCTTTAAAAAGGCAACTGCAATCAGCACCACCACGGCATTCGATCTGCTCACGCCCGAGACGTTCAACGGCCTCGCAAACTACATGCACGCCCTTAACGAGCAGGGCTTTGCCTCGGCATTTATGTACTCGCTCATCATCACGGTCACGTCGGTCGTGCTGATCTTGGTGTGCTGCTCCATGTGCGCTTGGTACGTGGTTCGTGTCAACAACAAGATCTCGAACTTCTTCTATTACCTGTTCGTGTTCTCGATGGTCGTGCCGTTCCAGATGCTCATGTTCACGCTGTCCAATTTGGCGGACCGCATCGGCTTTAACACGCCGTTCAACATCTGCTTTATCTATCTGGGCTTTGGCGCGGGCCTGGCGGTCTTTATGTTCGCCGGTTTTGTAAAGAACATCCCGCTCGAGATCGAGGAGGCGGCCATGATTGATGGCTGCAACCCGGTCCAGGTGTTCTTTAAGATCGTCCTTCCCATCATGAAGCCCACCTATCTTTCGGTCGGCATCCTCGAGACCATGTGGGTCTGGAACGACTATCTGCTGCCCTACCTTACGCTCGACTCCACCAAGTACAAGACCATTCCTATCTTGATCCAGTACTTCCGCGGCGGCTACGGCCACGTCGAGCTCGGCCCCATGATGGCCTGCATCATGATGGTCGTTATCCCCATCGTTATCATGTACATCCTCTGTCAGAAGTACATCATCGACGGCGTGGTGGCAGGTGCCGTCAAGGGCTGATGCCGTAACTGTTTTGCAAGTTTCTGCGGCGCCCCTCAGCGCGGCGCCGCATATCGAAAGGTAGAGACATGGCCGAGATCGTTCTCAAACATGTTCAGAAGGTGTATCCCAACAACGAGTCAAAAAAGAAGGGCTTCTTTGGCAAAAAGAAGAAGACCGAGGAGAAGAAGCACAACCTCAAGGTTACCGAGGACGGTGTGCTCGCTGTAGAGGACTTCAACCTCACCGTTCACGACCAGGAGTTCGTCGTCCTCGTTGGCCCCTCTGGCTGCGGTAAGTCCACGACGATGCGCATGGTCGCCGGCCTGGAGGACATTACCTCGGGCGATGTGCTCATCGACGGCAAGCGTGTCAACGACGTGGCGCCCAAGGACCGCGACATCGCCATGGTGTTCCAGAGCTACGCTCTGTACCCCAATATGACGGTGTACGAGAACATGGCATTTACGCTCGAGCTCAAGAAGGTTCCCAAGGACGAGATCGACCGCAAGGTTCGCTCTGCTGCCGAGATTCTGGGCATTACCGAGTACCTCGACCGTAAGCCCAAGGCGCTCTCCGGCGGCCAGCGCCAGCGTGTCGCTATCGGCCGCGCCATCGTGCGTGACCCCAAGGTCTTCCTGATGGACGAGCCGCTGTCCAACCTGGACGCCAAGCTTCGTAACCAGATGCGTGCCGAGCTCATTAAGCTGCGCCACGAGATCAAGGGCACGTTCATTTATGTTACTCACGACCAGACCGAGGCTATGACCCTCGGTGACCGTATCGTGGTCATGAAGGACGGCGTTGTCCAGCAGATCGCCACGCCGCAGGAGGTCTTCAACCATCCCGCGAACATCTTCGTCGCCGGCTTCATCGGCGTGCCGCAGATGAACTTCTTCGATGCCCAGCTGGTGCGCTCGGGCAACGGCTTTACCGTCAAGACCGAGGATATGAACGTGGCGCTCGCCCCCGAGACTTGCGCTCAGCTTGCCCTCAACTGGGACGGCGGCGACGTGAAGGAGATTACGGCCGGCGTGCGTCCCGAGCAGATCCTGCTTGCCGACAAGGGCGAGGAGGGCGCGCTCCAGGGTACCGTCGAGGTGACCGAGCTCATGGGCTCGACCGAGCATGTCCACGTGACCGCTCCCGACGGCCAGTTTGTCCTGATTATCCCCGTCGTCGACCTCGAGGCCAAGGGCGCGCTCAAGGCTGGCGACACCATCTGGTTCAAGTTCGAGAAGAACGCGACCCACCTCTTCGATAAGGTCTCTGGCAAGAACCTTATCTAGGCCCGGTGCATCCAGGCCCTCCCTTTGGGCGACTGCGGTATTGCCATCCTTTTGCCGCGGTCACATATAAGGCTCCCCTCCCGTCCACTGGGCGAGAGGGGAGCCTTTCTTTGTGTTGGG
>CAVEET010000214.1:0-2888 GCA_963614835.1 Bulleidia sp.
ACAAGATCGTGCACTACGTCTCGGCATGCCGTCACGACGGCATCCCCGTGCTGTCGCCAGATGTCAACGAGTCCGGTACCGAGTTCACGGCTACCAAGGAAGGCGTGCGCTTTGGTCTGGCCGGTATCCGCGGCGTGGGCACCGGCGTGGCGCAGGCGATTATCGCCGAGCGTGAGGCGGGCGGTCCGTTTAAGACGCTGCACGACTTTGTCGAGCGCGTGGACTCGAGCCAGGCCAACCGTCGCGTGATCGAATCGCTGATCAAGGCAGGTGCCTTTGACTCCACGGGGTATCCGCGCCGCCAGATGATGCACTTTGTGGACAAGAACAACCCCGAGAACATCATCGATGCCGCGGTAAAGCGCCAGAAGGACCGCGCGAGCGGCCAGACGTCGTTCTTCGACATGTTCGGCGACGTTGAGGGCTCGGGCTTTGAGGTGAGCGTGCCCGATCCGGATGGCCAGGAATGGGACCGCCACCTTAAGCTGAGCCAGGAGAAGGAGGTTCTGGGCATCTATGTCTCGGACCACCCGCTGCGCCCGTTTGAGTATGCGCTAGCCAAGGCGCGCGACTTCTCGTTCTCGCAGATCGACACCGGCTATGAGGTGCAAAACCCCACGGGTGGCACCATCAACCAGGAGATTCCCGAGGGTAAGGCGCTGTGGTGGGCCGGCATGGTCTCGAGCGTGTCCAAGCGCGTGACCAAAAACGGCGACCCCATGGGCATCGTGCAGCTCGAAGACATGGAAGGCGAGGCCACGGTCGTGGTGTTCCCCAAGACCTACAAGGAGGCCGAGGGGTATCTGTACGGCGAGGTCGATCCCGAGACCGGCGCGCAGCTGTCCGACGCGTTTGTGCGCATTAAGGGCAAGCTCGAGCGCTCGGACCGCGGCGACCAGATCATCGCGCAGGAGATTGTGCCGCTGGAGCTTAGCGAGGAGAACAACAAGCCCAAGGTCTTTGAGGTCATGGTGCCCAACAGCCGCTTTAGCCAGGGCAATATGGCGCGCCTGGCCACGGTGCTCACCACCAACCCGGGCGGCGACCGCGTGGAGATCTTTATTGAGCAAGTCGACGGGCGCGTGCTGCGTGCCGAGGTGCCGGCCAAGGTCAATGCACGCTCGATTCCGCTGCTGGCAGAGGCAAAGGCCATCGTCGGCAACCAAGGCCGCGTGACGGTTATCTAAGCTACCCCGGGTGAGATTGGAGGAAGTGATGGCGCAGGGGACGTTTGTGCAGGCGCTTCGCAAAGAGGCGGCGTTGAGCGGCACCTTTATGAAGGGGTGTTCGCTCATGCTCAACGGCGCCGTGCTGTCGTTTGAGGACTCCGGCTCGCGCTTCTCCAAAAACGTGAATATCGAGGGTACGGTGCGCGGCTCGCGCGGTGACCTGTACAAGACGCACGTAGCGCTCGACATGGACGAGCACGAGGTGATCGACTACGACTGCGATTGCCCCGCTGCCTATCGCTACCCCGGTATGTGCAAGCACACTATTGCCACGGCTCTGGCGTATTTGGATGCCAGCGGCGCCGAGCCCGTCGAAGGTTTGCGCACGCCGGTCCGCACGTTTGCGGCGCAGCCGAAACAGCCCGCGCGCAACGCGCCCAAAGCGCCGGCCGTCAATCCCAACTTTCCCTTTCCGGCGCCCGTCCCCACGAGTCCCAGCCTCATGGCGGCGCTCTCCGATCTTTCGGACGCGCGCATGGATGAGCTGGCGAGCATGCGCCGCAAGCTCGCCGGCAGTGTGGATCCCGATGCCCCCAAGGCGGTGTTGGAGCCCTCGCTGGTGCCGTATTACAATCCACTGTTTGCCGACCGCTTTAGCTGGGCGCTCGAGCTTCGCATTCGCTGTGGATCGGTCTCCTACGTGGTCAAGGACATCGACGGCATGGCCGATGCCTACGTGCGCGGCGGCACCTTCTCGTACGGCAAGAAGCTCACGTTTGTCCATACGCCCGAAGCCTTCGAAGACGTGTCGACAAAGCTGCTCAACCTTGTCGTGACGACAGTTGCCTATCTCGATGACATCACAAGCTCGCGTTCGGCGTCGTACGACTTTGCCCGCAGTGGTTTTGTCGCCGAGCGTCAGTTGCCGCTGTCCGAGCATAGCATCGTATATGTGCTGGACCTGTTGCGCGGCCAGACCATCTCTTTTGAGCCCGCCTGGTCGCGGGGGACGACGACGCATCGCACCTATGACGTGGCGGTTGAGATGCCTCCGGAAGGGGAGGACGAGGTGCTGTCTAAGCGCCCACCGCTCCTTGCCGCCAAAATCGCGCCGGCGGCTGGTGGCAGCTACGATCTACGCCTGCCGGCCGATGCATACTGCTTTGCTTCGGGCGACGTTGCCTATCTGGTCGACACCCGCCGTGCGCGCCGCGCCGATGTAGCGTTTGCCCAGCATGCGGCGCCGTTCCTATCGCGCTTACTGCCCTGTCGCACGCCGGTCCATATCGCTGCCGACCAGGTGGGGGAGTTCTGTCGTATGGCGCTGCCCATTTTGCGCGACTATACCGACCTTACCGCGCCCGCCGTGCTCGATACCGTGGCACCCGAGCCGAGCTTTGCTATGGCGATCGGCGTCGACGATGGGCTCGTGACCTGCAAAATTACGGTTGCCTACGGCGATTGGTCGGCGGATCTCTTTAGCCTGGGCGCTCCGGGCAGCCCCTTCGAAGAGCAACGCCCCGGCGTGCCGCCCCGCGACGAGGTGGCGGAGTTTCGCGTTATGGACACGGCGGCCCTGTATTTCGACTTTTACGAGGGCGGCCTGGCGTTTGAGGAGCGCGATGACGAGAGCTTGTTCTGCCTGCTGACCGAGGGCCTGTCCGCCCTGTCCGAGCTGGGCGAGGTCATGCTCAGCGACCGTCTGCGCCAGATTTCGGT
>CAVEET010000215.1:0-11764 GCA_963614835.1 Bulleidia sp.
TGCTTCTCGGGGAAGTCGGCGAGCTGGCCCTCCTTGAACACGCGGTCGAACTCGGCCTGAGCCTCGTCGCCGGCACCGGCGCCGTGGTAGGTGTCGCACAGGTCGCGACCCAGAGCGCGCTTGAGCTCATAGGGATCGGCAGAGCCGTCGGCCAGGGCGGCGTCGATCTTGTCGACCTCGGCCGGGGTGAGCGAGCTGGCCAGACGATAGTACTTGCCGATCATCTCGTCGGGGATGGACATGGTCTTGCCGAACATGTCCTTGGGCGCGTCGGTCAGGCCGATGTAGTTGCCGTATGACTTGGACATCTTGCGCACGCCGTCGGTACCCTCGAGCAGCGGCATGGTGAGCGCGATCTGCGGCTCCATGCCCATCTTCTCCATGAGCTCACGGCCGGCGAGCAGGTTGAAGAGCTGATCGGTGCCGCCCATCTCCACGTCGGCCTTGATCTGCACGGAGTCAAAGGCCTGCATCACGGGGTACAGGAACTCGTGCAGGGCGATCGGCGTCTGAGACTGGTAGCGCTTGGTAAAGTCGTCGCGCTCGAGGATGCGGGCGACGGTGAACTTGGAGCACACCTGCAGCAGACCGGCCAGATCCATCGAAAGGATCCAGTCACCGTTGTGCACGATGGTGGTCTTCTCGGGATCAAGGATCTTCATGGCCTGGCTCACGTAGGTCTCGGCATTGGCCTCGATCTGCTCCTGCGAAAGCTGCGGACGGGTGGAATTCTTGCCCGAAGGGTCGCCAATCAACGCGGTACCGTTGCCGATGATGAGGGTGACGTTGTGGCCCAGGTCCTGGAACTGACGCATCTTACGCAGCGGCACGGCGTGGCCCAGGTGCAGGTCGGGGCTGGTGGGGTCGACGCCGAGCTTGATGTTGAGGGGCTCGCCCTTCTCAAGCTTCTTGCGAAGGTCGGCCTCGGGAACGATCTGCGCGGCGCCCGAGGTGATGATACGCATTTGCTCGTCAACAGACAGCATTGGGTATCCTCCTTTTGCTATAGCACCCTCGCCGAAAACGGCGGTGCTGGAAGTCCAAAACTCTCTTATGATAACAAACTGACGCGACGCGGCACCTACGACAGGAAAATCCTCGTCCTGCCGCATGCGTCAATGGCAACTGGCAGACGTGTACCGTCACGCTCGACCAGATAGCGTGTCGGCCGACGACGCAAGCAGTCGCGGCAACGGACCTGTCCCGTCGCATCGGTGGCGCAGACGCCCTCGGCGGTCAGCAGGCAGTGCTCGCACACCATAAGCTCGGGACGGTCGGCGTCGACCGGACCCAAGACGCCGGGTTCAGCAGCCAGTTCGGCAATACGCTCCGCATCATTGCCGAGCAACTCGGCCGGCAAGTACACCCGCCCCGCACCGAGTCCGCGCAGCCAGGTAAGCGTGGCCCGATTCGCGCAGAACACCGGCGCCGCCACGTCAAAAGTCACGCCCAGCTCGCGAGCGATCACCACCTGTCCCAGGTTGCGGCAGACGACGCGCCCGGCACGCTGCATCAGTGAGCGGGTCCAGTCAGCGTCACTCGCGCGGCACACCTCGTCAAGCACCACAACGGCGTCGGACAAATCGAGTTCTCCGCGCGGGTCGGCATCCATCAGCTGCCAAGCAAAAACCATGCGCGTGGGAACCGCGCACTCCACCAACTCCGTCGACGCACCGCCATCCACCGCAACGCCCTCAAAGGGCAGCACCTCAACGGCATGCGAAACGGGCGCAATCGAATCCGCCTCGGCCCGCATACGCTCCAACACCGCCGCCGTCTGATCCAATACGCCGGCGCTGCGAATCAGGTACACCTCGCAGCCCGCGTCCATCTTACGCTTGCAATGCACGACGACGCGCTTCCCCGCTGCGGCATCCACCGGGCAGGGCACCTGCGGCCAGCGCTTGGGCACATCGGGACGCGCGTCGACACCCGGATAGAACCGAATCTCGAGCGTGTCACCCGCCGCCACGGCGGCGTCGAGCTCAACGGTCACCTCTTCGTGGCCCACAGCGACCAAACGCCCCACGCGCACGCCCTGGTTAATTGCGCGCTCAAAGCTCATCAGCTCGGCACCCGAACGCCCTCGCAGGTACGCATCGGTAAACCCACGGTTAAACGACCTTCCCAGCTCGCGTTCAAGCTCTTCCACGACACCGGGGTCCCACGCGCCGTCGCGCAGCATATCGAGCGCCCGGCGCCACACCCGCACCACATTGAATACGTAATCGGGGTTCTTCATGCGCCCCTCGATCTTGAGCGACGCCACGCCGGCATCTACAAGCTCGGGCAGATGCGCAATACCCAGATAGTCGCGCGGGCACAACAGGCGATCCCCTTCGACGGCGGCAACGCTCTGCCCCGCCTCGTCCACCAGGTCGTACGCCAGACGGCACGGCTGCGTGCAGTCGCCGCGCATCGCCGAGCGCCCACGCCGCAGGGCCGAGAACTCGCACGCCCCCGAATAGCCGATGCAAATCGCACCGTGGCAGAATACCTCGATGGGCACGCCCGTGGCACATAGCGCCGCAATCTCGTCGACCGTCAGCTCGCGTGCCGTCGTCACGCGCTCGACCCCCAGCTCATCGGCGGCAAGCCGCACGGCGCCTTCGCTATGAACGCCCGCCTGCGTGGACAGGTGAATCTCGACCCCGGGAATCGCCGCGCGCAGCGCGCAGGCCAACCCGGCATCGGCCACAATCAGAGCATCGGCGCCCAGCTCCAGTGCATGAGCTCCCAGCGCCACCGCATCGGACAGCTCATCGTCAAACACGAACACGTTGAGCGTCACGTACACGCGCACGCCATGGGCATGCGCCACGGCGCAGCCGCGCGCAAACTCGTCATCCGTAAAGCCATGCGCGCTCACGCGGGCGTTAAAGCCGCCCAACCCCGCGTAGATGGCATCGGCGCCCGCGGCGATGGCCGCAAGCATCTGGTCGAGCCCGCCCGCCGGCGCCAGCAGCTCGGGCAGCGCCGCACCGGCAGCATCCAATCCAGTCTTGTATTGTCCGCTCGGCCCCATCGTCCGAATCGCCATCGACAAACTCCTTACCAAGGTATGCATTCACTCTGAAAAATGCCGTCTTCCAGCATACACGAGGCCTTGCGCGCCCCGTTTGGTTTATCGTGTAATAACTTATGTCCATCCTGCCCCGACGGCACATCCGCCGCCCGGCACGACATACCTGGAGGTCAATATATGGGTCCTCGCCAACGACAGGGACGCAGCCGTTCAAAGACGCATGCTCTGCCCATAATCCTGCTCTCATTTTTGGGCTTTTTGCTTATCGCGGGCGTCGCGTTTGGCATCGGCATGGTCGGCAACGTCAACCGCTGGCTGTCCGATCTGCCCGACTACACCGACGCCAACGCGTATCTGGTGAGCGAGCCCACCGAGATCGTCGACTGCAACGGCAACAAGATCGCGAGCTTCTACACGCAAAACCGCAAGTCCATCACCAAGGACGAGGTCTCCCCCTACGTGCTGCAGGGCACCGTTGACGTCGAGGACGAGCGCTTCTACGAGCACGGCGGTATCGACCTGTGGGGTATCGCGCGTGCTGCGGTGGCAACCCTCGGCGGCGGACACGAAGGCGCCTCGACTATCACCCAGCAGCTGGTGCGCAACACCATCCTGCAGGAGGAGCAGTTCGACTCGACCATCGAGCGTAAGGTGCGCGAGGCCTACATCGCCGTCAAGATGGAGGACATGTACTCCAAAGACGAGATCCTCATGATGTACCTCAACACCATCTATTACGGCCACGGCGCCTACGGCATCGAGGCCGCAGCCGAGACCTATCTGTCCAAGAGCGCCGCCGACCTCACCCTGAGCGAGGCCGCGCTGCTCATCGGCCTTCCCAACTCGCCCTCGCAGTACGACCCCACGGTCAACCCCGACCTGGCGCTGTCCCGTCGCAACAAGGTCCTCGACAACATGTTGCGCCTGGGCCACATTACGCAGGAAGAGCACGATGCCGCACAGGCCGAGCCCATCACCCTCAACGTGACCGAAATCTCGGGCAGCGGCGTCGACGTATACTCGCAGCCCTACTTTGTCGCCTATGTTAAGCAGCTGCTGGAGCAGGAGTTCTCGACCGACGTGCTCTTTAAGGGAGGCCTGACCGTCAAGACCACCATCGACCCCACGATGCAGCAGGTGGCAGAGAATGCCGTTCGCGAGCAGCTCGACACGCTCTCGCTCGACGGCCTGGACATGGGCATGGTCGTCGTCGACCCCAAGACCGGCTACATCAAGTGCATGGTGGGCGGCTACGACTACAACGCCGACGAGAACCATGTGAACCACGCTACGGCGAAGCGCCCCGTCGGCTCCACCTTCAAGGCCTTTACGCTGGCAACTGCCATCCAAAACGGCATGAACCCCAATGTCACCCTCAACTGCAACTCGCCGCTCAAGGCCAAGGGCACCACGACCGAGGTCCAAAACTACGCCAACCATAGCTATGGCAACATCACGCTTAAGCAGGCGACGGCATACTCCTCCAACACCGGCTACATCCAGGTGGCAGAAGCCGTCGGCAACAGCAAGATCATCTCGCTCGTCAAAAAGCTCGGCATCGATCCCGCCAAGGACAACATCGAGGACGTTCCCGTCATGACGCTCGGCACTGGCTCGATCTCGCCGCTCGAGATGGCCGCCGCCTACGCGACGTTTGCCAACGGCGGCTACTATCGTCAGCCGATCGCCATCACCGAGATTGACTCTCGTACCGGTTCGGTGCTGTACCAGCACACGGACAATCCCTCACAGGTGCTTACCGAGGGCGAGGCCGCCGCGGTCACCGATGTTCTGTCCGGCGTCATGCAGGGCAGCGGTACAGGTGCTGCTGGCGCCCTGAGCGTCAACCAGCCCTATGCCGGCAAAACGGGCACCACCGACAACACCACCAACCTGTGGTTCTGCGGCTATACCCCGCAGCTGGCGTGCGCCCTGTGGACCGGCTATTCCGCAGGTGAGATCCCCATCCAAAAATACGGCACGGACCTGCTGGGCGACAGCACCAACCTGCCTGTCTTTAAGCGGTTTATGAACACCGTTCTGACCGTTACCGAGCGCGAGGAGTTTGCGACCGGAACGTCGCCCACCTACAAGAACAACAGCGTCTGGAAGTTCTACGGCACCAACAACACCAAGAAGACGGAGAACGACGACAAGGACGAGAACGAGGACGAAGAGGAAACCACCACAACGACCACCACGACGACCACGACCACCGAGACCACGGGCGGCGACACCACCGGCGGCACCGGAACGACCGGTGGCTCGACAGGCGGCTCCACTGGTGGTTCGACCGGCGGCGATGGCGGCACGCCTACGCCCACGCCTACGCCCACGCCTACGCCCACTCCCGACCCCTCGCCCACGCCTGACGATACGGTCGGCTAGAAATTCATCCGGCCATTAGCAACAAGGCCCCCGAGCAGCTTATTAAACTGCTCGGGGGCCTTTTAGTTTAAAGCGACCTGGTGGACGGTCTTTATACCGGCAAACAATATAGGGGGTACCGACCAACGTCGATACCCCCTTACAAGCCACCATGTCACGCACACAGTGCCGAGCGCACGACCCGCACGCCTACTTGCGAGAATTGCTCAGCTTATTGATCAGCGCCTCAAGACGCTCGCCGTCCTCGGCCGTCTGGGCAATAACCAAAATCGTATCGTTGCCGGCAAGCGAGCCAAGCACATCGGGCAACTCTGCCGCATCAACGGCGGCGGCGATGCCGGAAGCCGTGCCAGGCTGAGCCTTGATCATGACCAGATTATCGGTACGTAGAACGCCCGTTACGAGCTCGGAAACCATACGCTGCAGGTGCAGGTCCTCTGCCAGAACATAGATGCCCTCAGGGAGCTTACGCAGCCCCATGTCGGCAATATCGCGAGAGACAGTCGCCTGCGTGCAATCAAAGCCCATAGCACGGAGCTCATCGACCAGCACGCGCTGCGTACGGACGTCCTTATTGCGCACAATATCTCTAATGGCATCCTGGCGCCCATTGCGTTTTTTAGCCATACAAACCCTCACTCCAAAAGATGGCGGAGACAATCAATCAGTGATTGAATAGTTTAACGCTATTTGAAGGCTTTTGTGTATAAGAACGCATTTCGAAACAATTCTATGCAAGTTTGTTTCGAAATGAGCCGTTTAGGCGGTTTTTGCGCCCGTCCGGTTAAGAAAAGCTGCCAGATGCGTACACATCACGCAGCGCGCGGGCTTGGCGCTGGCGATCGGCCCAAACAACAGACCGAGCCCCCGATGGTTATCCTTGAGCGCGGCGACCATCTGACGGGTTCGAGGCGCCTCGAGCATATCACGCATACGGGCGGAACGCTCGATTGAGGACACTCCATGCGGGCTCAGACACAAATTCTCGATGCAGGCGACCAGTCCGGCAAAGTAGAACTTTTGGGTTGCCAGCTTGAGCCGACCACCGCTATCTGCTTCCGAGAGTGAGTCCGCAAGCTCGTCGAGCGCTCGGGTATCATCGGATACCTTGGCATACATGGTGGGATCAAAGGCATCTGTAAGCTTAGGTGCCGCCGCGTGGAAACAAGCGTCGCCGCATCCGGAGACGCGCTGCGCCCGCGAGAGCGAGCACGCCATAAACCCAACTGTGCGAAACGCCTTGTCGTACAAAAGGCATGCCTCAAACAGCGGACGGCTATACATCACGCCAGAGGTCTGAACGACTAGGCCGCCTAAAATCAACTGGGACAGCCCGGTCACCATCGAAGACTTGTCTCCAATGACAATAGGGGCAACATCCAAGACACGCGAATGGCGCTCTCGATGTGCATCATAGCGGTCGAGCGACACCGTGGGGAACACTATGTCTGCCGCAGTATCGCACGCGATATCGACCATCTTGGATAGGGACTGCGGAGCAAACCACTCATCGGCGTTCATGGCGATGATTTGAGAGCCACGCGAGGCAGCAAAACCGGCACGAAGACAAGCACCGCGCTTCGAGTCCTCGACGTCAATCAAATCAATATGGATGTCCCTGTCGGCAGCAACTTGAAGCGAATGGCGCACACCGGGCGCAGCATCGCGGCAGACAACGACAATCTGCAAATCGTAGAGGTCTTGGTTCTGGATACTCTCGAGCGCACGCATCGCATAGCTGGGCGAACCTTCTACCACCAGGATCACCGAAAGTCGCGGATGCGAGCCACGTCGAACCAAGTTATCCGTCCTCTCGACAGCAATGAATCAAACCGTGGTTCATGGTACACCCCGGCAATAAAAGCAATGAGACACCGGTTGTATTGCACGCCAAGAACAGATGTTGCACACGCGCAGCCCACAGATGACAGGTGCCGACGCACGACGCGTCGAGCCCTCCCCTAGTCGAGCACGACAAGCTCGGCGGGATCGTAATCCACGCCCATAAACGTAAGGCCGCAGGCAGGAGCCGTGGGGCCCGCAGCGGTACGGTCGCAAGCATCGATGACCTCGCGCATCCACTCGGGTTCACGGCGATGCATGCCAATCTCGACAAGCGTGCCCACGATCGTGCGGACCATCGAATGCAGAAACGCATTGCCCTCGATGGTAAACGTCAGGATGTCCTCGCCAAACGCAACCTCATGGCCAAACTCGGCACGCATCACGCAGCGATGCGTGGGCTTGCCAACGGCCGAGGTAACCTTGCAAAAGCTTTTAAAGTCCTGCTCGCCCAGCAGCGCGGGGCAGGCAGCAGACATAGTATCAACATCCAAGGGATAGCGATGCCACCACACGGCACCCCGTGAGAGCACGGGACGCGCGTCGCGATCGGCAATACGGTACGTATACGTACGGGAACGCGCGTCAAAACGTGCAGAAAAGCCTTTACGGGCCTTGTAGACCTCGTTTATGGCGATATCTTTGGGCAGGAGGGCATCCATAGCCCTCAGCCACCTACGGCGCGTCAAAGCCAACTCAGCGTCCATTACGGGCACGCTGATGAACTGTGCCACCGCATGCACGCCGGCATCGGTACGCCCCGCACACGTCAGGTCGATCGGGCGGCGCAGGAGCGTCTCGATAGCGCGGCGCAACTCGCCCGCAACCGTCGTCTGACCGGGCTGCTCGGCAAAGCCGCTGTAGGACGAGCCATCGTAGGCCACGCGGAAAACGAGCGTGGCATCGAGCTCAGGAATCGAATTGAAATCAGACGGCGCGGTCATGGACGCTCCCAACAAACAGGCAATGGCATTTCGACAAAAAAAGAGGGGTACGCGAACGTACCCCTCGAATATAGCCTATGCAGACGGATTGTCTACTCAGCGGTCTCCTCAGCAGGAGCCTCCTCGGCAGCCTCGACCTTCTTGGGAGCAGCGGCCTTCTTGGGGGCCGGAGCAGCCTTCTTAGCCTTAGGCGTGCAAGGCTCGGTGACGAGCTCCATGATAACGATGGGAGCGTTGTCGCCCTTGCGGTTACCGAGCTTCATGATGCGGGTGTAACCGCCGTTGCGGTCCTGCCACATGCCCTGAGCAGCCTTGTCGAAGATCTCGGCAACGAGCTGCTTATCGCCGAGCTTGGCGATAGCCAGACGACGAGAGTGCAGGTCGCCCTTCTTGGCCCAAGTGATGATCGGATCGACGACCGAACGCAGCGCCTTAGCGCGGGTCTCGGTGGTCTTGATGCGGTCGTTCTCGAAGAGGGCCTTAGCAAGGCTCTTCTTCATGGCCTTGGTGTGGCTCGCATCGGTGCCGAGCTTCAGGCCCTTCTTAACGTTATGACGCATGGTCTAGTTTCTCCTCAAATATGCGAAGCATTAAGCCTTCAGGCTCAGGCCCATGGACTCAAGCTTGTCCTTCACTTCCTCGATCGACTTAACACCGAAGTTACGGATGTTGAGCAGATCGTTCTCCGAGAACTCAACGAGCTGACGGACCGAGTGAATGCTGGCGCGCTTAAGGCAGTTGTAAGAACGGACGGAAAGGTCCAGATCCTCGATCTGCTTGTCCAGCTCAGCGTTGTCGTTGGTGACCTCGGGAGCGAAGATCGAAGCCTCCTCCTCGACCTCGGGGGTCTCGGCAAGGTTCATAAAGGCGGCCATATGCTGGTTGATGATATTGGCAGCCTGGACCACGGCGTCGCGCGGGGCGATGGAGCCGTTGGTCTCGATCTCGAGGACAAGGCGGTCGTAGTCGGTGTGCTGACCGACACGGCAAGCCTCAACGAGCTTGGCGCAACGGGAAACCGGCGAGTACAGCGAGTCGACGTGGATCACACCGATGGGATCGTTGTCGCGCTTGTTGGCCTCGCCAGAAACATAGCCGCGGCCATAGCCGATGCGCATGCTCATGGTGAGATGGCCACCCTCGGTGAGCGTAGCGATGTGCTGCTCGGGGTTGACCAGCTCAAACTCGGACGGAATAAAGAAGTCCGCACCGGTGACCTCGCAGGGGCCGTCAACCGAGATGGTGGCGGTCGCCTCGTCGGTCGTGCCGAGAGCCCTGAAGACAAGACCCTTGACATTCAGGACGATGTCGGTGACATCCTCAACCATGTTAGGGATGGTCATGAACTCGTGCTGCGCACCATCGATCTGAATAGCCTCGACGGCGGCACCCTCGAGCGAGGACAGAAGAACGCGACGAAGGGAGTTACCCAGCGTGTCGCCGTAACCACGCTCGAGCGGCTCGACGGAGACACGAGCAGACGTCTCGTTGATCTCTTCGACCTGAACCTGAGGCCTAATGAATTCTGACATGTATTACCTCCAGCCTCAGCAGCCCGGATGGACTACTTAGAGTAGAGCTCGACGATGAGCTGCTCGTTGATATCACCGCTGATCTGCTCACGCGTCGGCAGAGCGAGCACGTTACCAGACAGCTTCTCGATATCGACCTCGAGCCAGCCAGGGACCTCAAAGCGCTCGGAGGAAATCAGAGCCTCCTTGATGGGGAGGAGGTCACGGAACTTCTCGCCGACAGCGACGACGTCGCCGGCCTTGACGCGGTAGGACGGGATGTCCACGCGCTTGCCGTTCACGGTGAAGTGACCGTGACGGACGGACTGACGAGCCTCTTTGCGGGTGCGGGCGAAGCCAAGACGGAAGACAACGTTGTCGAGGCGAGACTCAAGAATGATCATGAGGTTCTCACCGGTGACGCCGTTCATCTTACGGGCCTTGTTGAAGTAGCCGTGGAACTGCTTCTCCAGAACGCCATAGATGAACTTGACCTTCTGCTTCTCGCGCAGCTGCATGCCGTACTCAGATTCCTTGCGACGGCGCTTGGGCTGACGGATAGATTCCTTCTTGCTGTTGTAACCGAGCTCAGCGGGATCGATCCCGAGCTGACGGCAGCGCTTAAGAACAGGAGTCCTGTCGATTGCCATATTGATACGATCCTTTCAGTTACACGCGGCGACGCTTCTTGGGGCGGCAGCCGTTGTGCGGAATGGGGGTCTTGTCCTGGATGCTCGAGACCTCGAGGCCAGCAGCCTGGAGGGAGCGGATGGCGGTCTCACGACCGGAGCCGGGGCCCTTGACGAAGACGGAAACCTTCTTCATACCGTGCTCCATGGCCTGCTTGGCGGCAGCCTCGGCAGCCATCTGGGCAGCGAACGGCGTGGACTTACGGGAGCCCTTGAAGCCCACCTGGCCAGCCGACTTCCAGGAAATGACGTTGCCCTGGGGATCGGTGATCGAAACGATCGTGTTGTTGAACGTAGAACGAATGTGAGCCTGGCCCACGGAAATGTTCTTACGGTCCGCGCGCTTCAGACGGGCAGCGCGAACGTTCTTCTTAGCAGTAGCCATCTATCTAGCGCTCCTTATTTCTTCTTCTTAGCACCGATCTGACGCTTCGGGCCCTTGCGGGTACGAGCGTTAGTGTGGGTGCGCTGGCCGCGGACCGGGAGGCCCTTGCGGTGACGAAGGCCGCGGTTGCAGCCGATGTCCATAAGGCGCTTGACGTTCTGGTTGCGCTCACGGCGGAGGTCGCCCTCAACCATGATCTGGTTCTTATCGATATAATCGCGGATGGCGTTAACCTCATCCTCGGTGAGGTCCTTAACGCGCGTATCCACGTTAACGTTGCACTCGACGCAAATCTTCGTCGCAGTGGTGCGGCCGATGCCGTAAATGTAGGTCAGACCGATCTCAACGCGCTTCTCACGCGGGAGGTCGACACCATTAATACGGGCCAACGTAGTCTCCTCTCTTAACCCTGACGCTGCTTATGACGGGGGTTCTCGCAAATGACGAGGACCTTGCCATGGCGCCTAATGATTTTGCACTTATCGCACATCTTCTTGACCGAAGGACGTACCTTCATCGTTCTTCCTTTCGGTAGCGCTCAAACTACTTCCCTACTATCTACTCGCCCAGCCGCAGGCGTTTAAAACTATGGCTGGTCTTCACACACAATCCGACCGTAGGTTGAGCTAAGCCTGCAGTCGGAAATGGAGTGCGTGTATGCGTGCCGCTATTTGTAGCGATAGGTGATGCGGCCGCGGGTCAGGTCGTACGGGGAAAGCTCCACGACAACCCTGTCACCGGGGAGAATACGGATGTAATTCATTCGGATCTTGCCAGAAATGTTGCACAGAACCGAATGACCGTTCTCGAGCTCGACCTTAAACATGGCATTGGGCAGCGGTTCCTTTACCGTACCCTCGAGCTCAATTGCGTCTTCCTTCTTCACAAGCAATCATCTTTCTCTAGAAAACGACAGCGATTGAGTATTCTACAACACGTATGCACGCATCGTAATAACTTCGTAATGGCTCCACAACTAA
>CAVEET010000216.1:0-7140 GCA_963614835.1 Bulleidia sp.
ACGTGGTGGGCAAGGCCGTGATCAAGGAGCTGCGCCGCCAGCATCCCGAGAGCAATATCGTCGCGGTGGACTACGACCCCGGCGCGTCCGAGGTCAACCAGCTCAACCGTATTAAGCTCATGATTAGCGTGGCCAAGGAGAACATGCGCGCCGGCAAGGGCTTTAAGCTCGAGAAGGTGGCGCCGCTCGCGATGGACGAGGTCACCGGCCAGATGCGTGCCCATGACGGCTGCGTGAGCTGCGGGCCGGCCAGTGAGGAAGCCGTTGCATCGGTCGCCAAGCGTCTGGGACGCGGCATTAAGAAGTAGCTGGCCTGCTATGGGCTAGATATGAGACAAGCGGGTGGTAGCCGTAGCGGCTGCCACCCGTTTTTACTGGACATATGTTGCGTAAATGGGTTTGTTGACGCCTTCGGCGGACTCGTATTTCGGAAGTGCGGGGAAAAACTCCAAACCTCCGAGCACACTGCTCTTTTGAGCTCTCGTTACCTGCGGTTTTGTTGCTAAAAAGCCGGTCTGGTCGGCGAAATCCGATTTTTCCCCGCACTTCCGAAAACAGCGGTTCAGCAGCGCCAAAAAACGGCCTGTAAAGCCCTGAGTTAATGAACAGGTGTAGCCGTTCGCGGCAAAAAACCATCCGTTTATAGAACCCACCCCCAGCGCGCGTCATCCTTACGGTTGAATAAATACACATCTATGGAATTACGTAAGAGAGGACCGTTCCATGAGCTACAAGACCGTTTGCGTCGCCGGCGGTGGCGTGCTGGGAAGCCAGATTGCCTTTCAGGCTGCCTACTGCGGCTTCGATGTAACGATTTGGCTGCGCAGCGAGGGCAGCATCGGCCGCACCCAGCCCAAGATCGATCATGTGCGCGAGGAGTACATCGCGGCAATCGAGGGTATGGCGGACGGCACGGGCGAGTGGTGCTCCGGTATCGCCGATAGCGGCAAGCCCTTCGACAAAGAGGCGGCACTCGCCGCCGTTGAGCGCGCCTACTCCACACTCAAGCTGGAGCTCGATCTTGCCAAGGCAGTGGCCGACGCCGATTTGGTCATCGAGTCTATGGCTGAGGATACCCAGGCAAAGATTGACTTCTACAAGAAGCTCGCCCCGGTCCTTCCGCAAAAGACCGTCGTCGTGACCAACTCCTCCACGTTACTGCCGAGTACCTTTGCCAAGTACACTGGCCGCCCCGAGAAGTACCTGTCGCTGCACTTTGCCAACTCTATCTGGAAGAACAACATGACCGAGGTCATGGCACAGGACCAGACCGACAAGCGCTGCTTCGATGAACTCGTCGACTTTGCCAACGACATCCGTATGCTGGCGTTGCCCGTCAACAAGGAAAAGAACGGTTATCTGCTCAACTCCATGTTGGTACCGTGGCTGCTTTCGGGCCTTGATCTGTACGTCTCGGGCGTGAGCGATCCCAAGAGCATCGACCTCGCGTGGACGCGTGGCACCGGCGCTCCCAAGGGCCCGTTCCGCGTATTCGACACGGTGGGTATCCAGACGGCCTACAACATCGTCATGCAGTATCAGAAGGTGCCGGGCCTGGTGAGCCCGCTGCTCAAGAAGATGATGATGCCCTACAACTTTAAGGCCATGGCATCCGTCCTCAAGAAAATGCTCGACGAAGGTAAGCTGGGCGAAAGCTCGGGCGAGGGCTTCTTCAAGTACTAAAAAATGACCTCTCGGGGACGGAGGAAAACGGATCATTTTCGGCCGCCAGCAGTGAGAAGATGGACCCAGAAATAGAAAGGAGTGGCAATGGGCTGGCTCGGGCTTTGAAGACAAGTTATTGCAGGCCCAGGGCGATTTCTCGCTCAATGCAGGCCAGCACAGCGTGACATATCTGCCGAGTTCTGACACGGCAGCGACTGGTCGCTACCAGGTGCTGCTATACGACAACAACTTTGGTGCGGCCGAAAGCTATCCCAAGTTCGACTGGGGCCAGCTGGGCGCCGCGGTGGTGACCGACTACAGCCGCGGCTCGCATTCGTTTGGGCGCATCTTTACGGTGGACGAGGTGGCACGCACCTACGGGCTCGAAGACCAGATCGCGGTGCCGTTCTCGCGCTACGTTAGCAGTGCGCAGCGCGTCGGCGATTCGAATAGTATGCTCGTGGCATCGGGCCGGGCCAAGACCTTTGCCGAGTACGATCGCTATGGACTGCCCATCGCCGCCTACGAAATGGAAGCCGAGAAGTACATCTACCGCGTGTACAAGTACGAGCTGTAGCGCTGCGCTTAGGTTTGACCAATGGAGTATGAAAACACGCCGTTCGCCGATGCCCCCTCCGCGAGTGGCAGCCATATGGTTTGATGTTAGAAACATATAGTTGTCGCCAGCCTGCTGGCGACGTTCCCCCTAATATCGGAGGTTCCAGGTATGTTTCACGCTCCGTTAAACAACTATCGGTTGGGCTAACATGGGTCGCCGTGCTATTTCGATAACCCTTGCAGTGGTCTGCCTGACTGTGCTCCTGGGCGCTACAGGGCTGTTTGCTATAAGCCGAGAAACGTCCTATATGCAGGAATGCGCTTCCGAAGGGTTTGCCATTGACGGTTACTATCGGGACGACAAGACGAGTCTGGAAACCCTGGTCTTTCTTGAAGAGGATAACCATCGGTGGCAACTGGTCGACAAAGAAGGCAGCTGCGTTGACGGGCAGTTTAAGCGTACGGACGATCCCAATATCCTGGTATTAAAGAAGGAAAACGGCGAAGAATTCGGCACGGTTCACGTTGCATATATATCGCGTCGACGCAATCAAGGGCAGATTTACCTAATTAGAAATACTAAGGTGACCCGATTCTATCTTGTGAGCACCGATCCGGCGTTTACGGTGGAGTCTGGCGAGGTCGATTCGGACAGTTGATTCACGGCAATAAAAAAGCGAGCGGGGCGCGGGTGTGAACTGCACCCCGCTATTTGCTCGTGTCCGTATCGCGCCTGTGCCTCGTCGTAACTTGCGTCCGTGCGAGCATTCATCCCGCGCTCTGCATCACTTCACGTCAAACTCCACGCGATCGAGTTCGGGTACGTTGAGGTCTATGAGCTTGCGGGCGACGTGGCGGTCGTGCGCCCCGAGCGCCTCGCTTGTCGTCACGTGGGCGACAACCTCGCGCTCGACGATGCCCTCTTCGTCCCCTTCGGTGGCCGAGGTCTCGACGGCGACGGTGTAATCCTTAAAGCCCGGCAGCACCGCGGCAAGCTCGCGTGTGGTCTCGGTGACGCCGTAGCCGTCCTGCACGCCGGCCTGCGCCGAGCCAATGGAACCCGCGGTCATAACGATGCAGGGGATGGCAAAGACTACCGTGCCCACAATGATGCGGCGGCGCACTTTGCGTGACAGCTCGTTGACCTCAGCGTTTTCCTCGGCGGTCACAATGCCGTCGCCGTTGAGGTCGCGCTTGAGCGGCACACGCAAAAGAAGCAGCACGGCTTCGGCGGCCAGCGCGATAAAGACCACGTTGATGCCAAACTCATAAAGCGCCGAGAGAAACAGCGACCCGCTTGCGATGGCGATGCCGTAGCCCGCCGCGCACAGGGGCGGCATGAGCGCGGTCGCCACGGCTACGCCGGCGATGAGCGTGGCGGGTTCCTGGTCGCGCGAGTTGCCCAGGCCGCCCGCAAAGCCGCCCGCGAGCGCGACGGCAAGGTCCCACACAGTCGGTGTCGAATTGTCGATGATGGCGGCCGTGGTGGTGCCAAGGGGCGAGAGCTTAAAGTACAACGTGGACGTGACCAGGCAAAAGGCCATTTGCAGCGCAAGGCTGGCGACGGCTTCGACGGTAATCTCGCGGTCGAGCGTGGCAATGCCGTATGCCATGGCAAGGACCGAGCCCATGAGCGGGCAGATGAGCATGGCGCCTACAATGGCGATATCCGAGTCGATATCGAGGCCGATGCTTGCGATGAGCATGGCGATGATGAGGATGCATAGGTGGGAGCCAGTCAGACGCGCTCCGTTTACAAAACGCTTGCGGATCACGTGATAGGGCGCGCGTCCCTCGCGAATGTTGAATGCGCGCTTGAGGAAGCGGGTGATGTTTTCCATGGCTTCGCTATGAGCGGGGCGGATGCCGTGACGCCGATGATGACGCTCGCGCAGTCGCTTGATCTGTTGTTTGTCGAGTTCCATGTCCACCTCGTTCCAGCGCGGTCCGCGCAACGCGCCCGTTGTCCTAACTCTACATCGTGGCGGGCGGGGTGTCTGTTGGATGCGGAATCCGATAGGGCGGATGACGCGGGAGCAAATGCAAATCACAGGCTCAATTCCATCCCGCGAGAATATGATGCACCAGCTCCTTCAAATGTGACGAAACTGTGAAGCACGAGAGCGTGAATTTCAAAAAATACGCTGGTCGCCAATGTTGCGCAACAGAATTCAAAAATCGACAGCTACCGTTTGATACGTATGGATACATCCGTGTCAAAGGGAGAAAGCCATGGCAAACTACAGTCCACAACACTTTGAGCCTCGGGCCAAGGCCGTCAACGTCAAGGGCGTTGCTAACCGCGCCGTCGCAACCGTTTTGACGGCGGGCCTCATCGCTCAGCCGCTCATGTCGCCGCTGG
Organism: Bulleidia sp.; assembly: GCA_963614835.1. Lineage (GTDB taxonomy): Bacteria > Actinomycetota > Coriobacteriia > Coriobacteriales > Coriobacteriaceae > Collinsella. The sequence goes on from CAVEET010000216.1 coordinate 4,586, forward strand.
CGGCAATCGCCGCACCGTCAACCGATAACGGCGATTCTGTTCAGGGGGGGGTAGTTCTGTAGAGAATACCGTTGCCGCCGGTAACCAAGCGGTCGTAAAGACGGCTGCCCAGCTGGCCGAGGAGTCGGCAAAGCAGCTCAAGGACGCTCAGGCCGCCTACGATGCCGCCCAGAAGAAGGCCGACGCGGCGGGCCAGTCTCAAAAGCAGGCACAGCAGCAAAAGAATCAGGCCTCGCAGGCCGTGACCGATAACGCCGCCGAGCAGAACGAGGCCGAGGTAGCCGCGCTTCAGGAGAAGATCGACGAGCTTAAGGCAGCCGTCGAAAAGACCGAGCAGCAGCAGAAGAAGCTGGGCGACCTGAACGATCAGCTCGATCAAGCCAACAAGAGTGTCGAGGATAAGACCCAGGCGCTCAAGGACGCCAAGGCAAAGCAGGATGAGGCCAAGAAGGCCCTCGACGATGCGCAGGCCAAGCTCGAGGCCATGGGTATGGACGAGTACGAGGCCGCCAAGAAGGCCGTCGAGGACGCGCAGGCCAAGCTCAATGCGGCGAATGCCGATGTGAAGACGGCCGAGGGTGAGCTCGATGCCGCTAAGACCGCCGCCGACAATGCTGAGCAGGCAAAGAGTGACGCCGAGTCTGCTCTGACGACTGCCCAGGCCAAGAAGCAGGAGACCGCCAATGCCCTTGCCGCTGCGACCACCGCGTGCGGCAACGCCCAGGATAAGCTGAACGACGCCCAGAAAGCGCTCGATGCCGCCATCTCGGGCACGGGCATCGATCTAAAAGCGCTTGAGGCCGCCAAGAAAGCTGCTGCCGGTGAGCTCAAGGACGCGCAGACCGAGCTTGATGCCGCGAAGGCTGCCGACGCCACCGCACAAACGAACCTCCAGGCCGCACAGACTGATGCCATCTCCGCGCAGGAGAAGGCCAACGCCGCCAACGCTGCTGTGGCATCTGCCCAGTCTGCATGCGATGCGGCAAACAAGGAGTACAAGGACGCGGCCAGTAAGCGTGACGCCGCGAAGACGGCATACGAGCAGGCCCAGCAGACCGAGGCCGACAAGAAGACCGCGTACGATAAGCTTGTCGAAGTTCGCAAGCAGAAGCGCAGCGAGTGGGAGGCAGCCTGCGCTGCTTCGAACGCCGCGGAAAAGGCTTATGACGCTGCTAATGTCCAGGTTGAGGCTCTTGAGCAGCAGATTGCTGACCTCAAGTCCAACATGACCGTTGACCAGGAAGTCATCAATAAGGGCATGCTCGGCTTTATGGCCTACATCAGCAACAGCAGCGATTTCACGGCTATGCAGAAATCGAACGCCAAGGACGCAATGGCTACACTCACCGGCGCTGACGACAAAGCCGAGTGGTATGACGATTACGTCGATCAGGACATGTCTCTCGACACCAATCCGCTTTCCTTGGAACAGCTGCGCAACGCCCTGACATATCTCGACACCCAGAACAACCTCCGCAAGGCGAACGGTCAGTCGGCGCTCAGCGTCAGCCTCCGCATGACCGCAGCAGCTGCACTCAACGCCTCATATTCATCGAATATTTGGGATCACTCGAACTGTTACTTCGATAATGCTGAGAATCTCGCAGATGGTGGCGGTGCATATACCGGTGGTGAGACCGAGGATACCCTGGGCTGGCCCTACACCGGTCTCTACACTCAGGAGAAGGTTAATTACGAGAATTGGATTAAAAAGTACGGTGTGGATAGCGAGGCCGGCAAAGATCTCATGGCTCATCGCTATGATTCGTACTATATCTACCAAAACTATTACGATGTGTACCACGGTACAAAAGATAAGAATGGCAATCAAAGAGGAGACGCCTGCGGGCACTATCTCAACATTATCGATTCCGCTACGGTGGCTATCGGCATCGCGACCGGTAGCGGTAAGAACACCGATTCCGAGGTAACCATATTCGATTACAGCGATGATGACACTCAGGCTGATTTCACTGTTTCCGAGTTCAAGAAGCTCGTCAACGACTACATCGATTCTGCCTATAACGCTGGCGGCACGCAGGCGCAGAAGGCGCAACTCAAGGAGCTCCAGAGCAAGCTCGCCGAGGCGCAGAAGACGCTGGGCACGGCCGATACGGCATATCTCGCTGCTCTCAATAATCAGAAAGACGCACAAGACGCCTATACCGCGGCCGACACGAACGTGAACACCGCCAAGGGCGAGTACGAGAAGGCCAAGTCTGGCACCGCCTCCGCGAAGACTGCATACGACGCCGCGAAGGACGCACTCGGCGGAATCGACATCGAGTCCCTCAAGCAGAACCTCGATACCGCCAAGGGCGAGGCTGCCACTGCCCAGGCAGCTCTCGATAAGGCAAACGCCACGCTTGCTGACAGCAAGACGAAGGCAGCCGACGCCGCTGCTCACAAGGCGAAGGCTCGCAGCGCCCGCGACGCCGCCAAGGTAAAGTCCGATCAAGCCAACGAGGCGTATGACAACGCCACGGCTTCGGTCAAGGATCTTGCCGCCAAGTGCGATGCCGCCAAGACGGATCTTGCGAACAAGCAGGGCACGC
>CAVEET010000217.1:0-5702 GCA_963614835.1 Bulleidia sp.
CGGGCATCCCGTTTATGCACATCACGACCGACTACGCCGGCGAGGATGCAGGCCAGCTCCAGACCCGCATCGAGGCCTTCCTCGAGACGATTTAGCCGCACCTGCGCTAGGCTGTGCCGCCGGGTGTTCCTATCCATGCGATAGGGATTTCTCTGTTGCCATGCGCTGGTCGGTGTCCGGATGCACCGCAGGGCGCCGACCGTCTTCGCATAGCTGCCGGGGCGGGGATTTCCGCCGTCCTGGCAGATTCTATCCGTTTGTTCAGACACGAAAGGAACTCAATGAACAACGACCTTTTCAAGGCGGGCGTCTCCCGTCGCGGTTTTCTGACCGGCTCCGCTGCCCTGTGCGCCATGGCGGGCCTCGGCCTCGCCGGCTGCGGCGGTTCGGGCGCCGAGAGCGGTAGCGCCGCTGCCTCCGGCCAGGATGTGGAGTATCGCGACGAGCTGCAGATCGCGCTCCCGGCGAGCCCGGACGGCCTCGATCCGCACACCACGTCGTCGCTTGTGACCATGGACATCATCTGCAACGTCGTCGAGCCGCTCTTTGGCCTCGATAGCGACTACGAGCCCCAGCCCGTGCTGGCCAAGGGCTATGAGGTCTCCGATGACGGCCTGACCTACACCATCAAGCTGCGCGAGGGTGTCACCTTCCACAACGGCAAGGAGCTTGGCTCCGAGGACGTCGTGGCCTCGATGAACCGCTGGCTTACCGTCAACGACCGCGCCGCGAGCCTGCTGCCCGGCGCCACTTTCGCCGCCTCGGGCGACCACGAGGTCACCTGCACGCTGACCGAGCCCGCCATCGACTTTCTGATCATCCTGGGCAACCACTCCCAGTATCCGGGTATCTTCCCCTCCGAGGTCATCGAGGCCGCGGGCGATACCGGCGTGACCGAGTACGTGGGTACCGGTGCCTACAAGTTTGTGGAGTGGAAGCAGGACCAGTACGTCCATCTCACCCGCTACGAGGACTATGTCGCCGCCCACGGCAAGGCTTCGGGCTACACCGGCAAGGTCTCCGCGCCCACCAAGGACATCTACTATCAGTTCGTGACCGAGGCCTCCACGCGCGTGAGCGGGTTTGAGACCGGCGAGTACGATATCGCTGGCGAGATCCCCACCGAGAACTACCACGACTTCGACGGCAACGACGACGTCAAGCTCTACACCCATAACGCCGGCGTTCTGACCGCCTTCCTCAACATGAACGAGGGCATCTTCGCCGACGAGGAGATCCGCAAGTGCGCCCTCATGGCTATCGACTGCGAGGCGGCCGCTCTTGCCGCCTATGGCGAGAAGGAGCTCTTCAACATCGATCCCAACCTTGGCAACCCCGAGAACACTCAGTGGGCGACCGACGCGGGCAAGAAGTACTTCAACCAGGCCGACGCCAAGGCCGCCAAGAAGGCTCTGGCCAAGACCTCCTATGCCGGTGAGACGGTCAAGCTGCTGACCACCCCCGACTACAAGGATATGTACAACGCCACCGTCGCGCTGCAGGAGCAGCTCGAGAAGGCCGGCTTCACCGCCGAGGTCGACAGCTACGAGTTCGCGACCTTCATGGACATCCGCTCCGGCAAGCCCGAGCAGTGGGACCTCTTTGTGGCCTCCACCAACTACAAGCCCATCCCGGCCCAGTCCCTCTCGGTCTCCAAGGCCTTCTATGGCCTGTCCGACGAGAAGGCGCTCAAGCTTGTGGCCGAGACCCGCACCGCCAAGGACACCGACGCCGCGGCCAAGAAGTGGGCCGAAGCTCAGGAGCGCCTCTATGAGATCGCCGTCATCGAGCCGCTTTGCCACTACGCTTCCATCACGGGCACCCAGGCAGACGTCGAGGACGTCGAGGTGCTCGACGGCGCCATCGTTTGGAATGCCAAGCGTCCGGAGTAATGCAATAGATGGCGTGGCGGCTTGAGGGATCTGGTCCCCTGTGGCCGCCACGCCCTGTCCACGTTCAGAGGGGAAATAGACGCCTCGCATGTTGAAGTACACGCTCAAACGTATAGGCGCGATGGTTCCGGTGATGCTCATCATCTCGGTCGTCGTGTTTTTGATTATCTATCTCACGCCGGGCGACCCGGCCTCTTCGATGCTCGGCATGGAGGCTACGGCCGACCAGATCGAGCGCGTCAACGATAGCCTGGGACTCAACGAGCCGCTGCCGCAGCGCTACGTTGAGTGGATGGGCGGCGTGCTTACCGGCGACCTGGGCGATTCGTATTTTATGCGCCAGCCCGTCACGCAGGCGATCGCCGAGCACTTTGGCCCCACGCTATCGCTTGCGCTTCTGGCACAGCTCATCGCGCTGTTGATTGCACTGCCCTGCGGCGTCGTCGCTGCCCTCAAACATGGGTCGCGCACCGACGCGGTCTTGCGTGTCGTTGCTCTTTTGGGCGTGGCGATACCCGGCTTTTTGATGGCGCTCATGCTTATGTGGCTGTTTGCCGTCACGTTGCGTGTGTTCCCGGTGGCCGGCTATGCGCCGCTATCGAAGGGCTGGTTCAGCCATTTACGCTATCTTGCGTTGCCGGCCATATCGCTTGGATTCGTGCAGGCGGCCCTGCTCATGCGCATGACCCGTTCGAGCGTTATCGAGGCCATGCAGCTTGACTGCGTCAAGACGGCGCGTGCCAAGGGCGTCTCCGAGGTTCGCGTGGTGCTGGCCCATGCCCTGCGCAACGCGGCGCTGCCGATTCTCACCTCGGTCGGCTATTCTTTTGGCGCTCTGATTACGGGCGCCGTGGTGACTGAGGCCATTTTTAACATCCCCGGTTTGGGCCAGCTGGTCACGAGCTCTATCGAGCGTCGCGACTATCCGGTGATTCAGGGCGTGCTGCTGGTCATCGCCTTGTTGAATTCGGTGATCAATCTGGCCGTCGACCTTGCCTACGGCGCTTTTGACCCGCGCGCTCGCAAATGGGGCGATGCATGATGACAAACTTTAAGAAGGCTCTTGCCAACAAGGGGTTTGTGGTCGGCGGCTGCATTTTCCTGGTGATTGCGCTGATCGCGCTCGTCGGTCCGCTGGTGTGGACGGTTAATCCCAATGCGCAGGAGATGACGTTGCGACTTTCGGCACCTTCGCCCGCGCATCCCTTTGGCTGCGATGACTTCGGCCGCGACCTGCTTGCCCGCGTCATCGCGGGCGCGCGCGTGTCGCTTGGCGTTGGCATTGCCGTCACGCTCGCGACGAGTGCGCTCGGCTTGGTGATCGGCGCCTATGCGTGCTACAACGAGAGGCTCGATCATATTCTCATGCGCATCTGCGACGGCCTTATGTCCATTCCGGGCGTGCTGCTGGCCATCGCGCTCATGGCGATGATGGGGGCGAGCGTGTGGAACGTTATCATCGCGCTCGTCATTGTGTACACGCCGAGCATGGCACGCATCGTACGCTCGCGCGCGATGGTGGTTAAGGAGGAGCCCTTTGTGGAGGCCCTGCGCGTGCAGGGCGCCTCGACCGCGCGCATCGTGTGGCTGCATATCGTGCCCAACGTTATGGCACCCTTCCTGGTGCAGGCGACCTTCGTCTTTGCCGAGGCCGTGCTCTCGGAGGCCGCCCTCTCGTTTCTAGGCCTGGGTATCAAGGCGCCCGACGCCAGCTGGGGAAACATCCTGCAGGCGGGCAAGAACGTGATGCGCAAAGCCTGGTGGATGATTTTCTTCCCGGCAGCGGCCATCATCGCAAGCGTGCTTTCGCTGAACCTTGCCGGCGACGGCCTGCGCGACGCCCTCGACCCCAAGACCAAGGAGGACTAGCCCATGAGCGAACATCTTTTGGACGTGCGCGACCTCTGCATCTCGTTTGTGGGCCGCGATGGCAACGCGCTGGAAGCCGTCAACAAACTCAACCTGCATATCGATGCCGGCGAGATCGTTGGTGTTGTCGGCGAGTCCGGCTGCGGTAAGTCGGTGTTTGCCCAGAGTGTCATGCGCCTATTGGAGCATGAACAGAAGATGGCCTATACCGGTCAGATTCTCTTTGACGGGGAGGACCTGCTCGCGCGCCCGCTCAAGCGCATGCGCGAGGTGCGCGGCTGCGATATCGCCATGATCTTCCAGGACCCGTTGTCCTCACTCAACCCCGTCATGACGGTGGGCGCGCAGGTTATCGAGGCGGTGCGGGCCCACCGTAAGGTGAGCCGACGGGAAGCCCGCAACGAGGCCCTATCGCTGTTGGAGCGTGTGGGAATTCGAGATGCCGCGGTTCGCTTCGACATGTATCCGGGCGATTTTAGCGGCGGCATGCGCCAGCGCGTGATGATTGCCATGGCGCTTGCCGGTCATCCGCGACTGCTGATTGCCGATGAGCCCACCACGGCACTCGACACGACGACTCAAAAACAGATTTTGGATCTTCTGCGCGACCTCAACAGTTCCGAGGGCATGGCGGTGCTTTTTATCAGCCATGATTTGGGTGTCGTCACGAGTATCTGCTCGCGCGTGCACGTCATGTATCTGGGTCAAATCGTAGAAGAAATCGACGCCTGCGGTCTTATGGAGTGCCCGAGCCACCCGTATGCCCAGGGGCTCATCGCGAGCATTCCGCCGCTCGAAGGCGAGCGAGTTGACGCGCTGGCGGATATTCCGGGCACAGTGCCGCCGCTTACGGCAATACCCTGTGGATGTCGCTTTGCGCCTCGTTGCGCCCGGGCGGACGAGCGTTGCCGCGCGCAGGAGCCTCCGCTGGTTGCCGTGAATGCGTGCGACCGGTCTAAATGCTGGCTTGTCGAGAAAGGGGAGTGCCATGGCTGTTGATAGCGAAGCCCTGCTTGGGGTCTCACATCTGACTAAAACGTATCCCATGCCGGGCTCAGGTTTTAAGCGTCAGGTCTTTACCGCCGTGGACGATCTGTCGTTTGAGATCGCGCCGGGCGAGGTCTATGGCCTGGTTGGCGAATCCGGATCGGGCAAGTCGACGACTGGACGCCTGATCTGTGGTCTCGAGCGTGCGGATTCCGGCTCGATTGTCTATCGCGGGCACGACCTCGCCACGATGTCGGAGCGCGAACGCAAGCCGTTTCGCCGCGAGATCCAGCTGGTATTCCAGGATAGCTCTACGGCTTTTGACCCGCGCAACCGTGTCGGCCGCATTTTGGAGGAGCCGCTGATTATCGCCGGCGTGCGCGATGCGGATGAGCGCCATGGGCGCGCGCTCTCGGCCCTGGCCTCGGTCGGTCTTCTGGCAGAGCATTATGACCGCTATCCGCACGACCTTTCGGGGGGACAGCGTCAGCGACTCAATCTGGCACGGGCGCTTATTTGCGAGCCGCGCCTTGTGGTATGCGACGAGCCGGTCTCGGCGCTTGACGTGTCCGTTCAGGCTCAAGTGCTCAACTTGCTTCGTGACCTGCAGCGCACGACGGGCGTGGCGCTGCTGTTTATCACGCATGATATGCGTGTGGTTCGGCATATGTCCGACCGGATTGGCGTGCTCTACCACGGTCGTCTTGTCGAGGAGGGCGCGGCCGAGGACGTGATCGCGCATCCGAGCGATCCGTATACGCAGGAGCTTATCAACGCCATTCCCTAGAGGATGCTTCCTTTTGGGTATGGCGTGGGTTTGTTGTTTAATTGTCGGTATATCGGTGCAAGAGAGGGGAACTACTATGGCCGATATCGAGGAACAGCCGCTGCCGCGCACTTTTGAGGAGTTCAACGAGCAACGCAAGGCGGCGTTTATTCGCGTCAAGGATTATA
>CAVEET010000218.1:0-11494 GCA_963614835.1 Bulleidia sp.
ATTCTACAACACGTATGCACGCATCGTAATAACTTCGTAATGGCTCCACAACTAAGTGGAACTTGTTACATTTGAAATGTAAAACAAAGCCGTTCCCTGATGCCCAAGATCGCCTTGAAATGAGAAGGCATAGACCTTGGGGTCATGCCTTCGAAATTGAAAGGCGAGGTTGGGCATCAGGGGGCGGCGACTTTTACATTTCACCGCCTTGCAAGGAACACCAAGCACCTTGGGCATCCGTGGTCAGAATCACCGGACCGTCATTGGTAATGGCGACGGTGTTCTCGTAGTGCGCGGCGGGCAGGTGATCGTTGGTCGTAACAATCCAACCGTCGGAGCCCGTGCTCACATGGTTGGAACCCATCGTAACCATCGGCTCGATGGCAATGACCATGCCGGCCTGGAGGCGAACGCCCCTCCCCTTCTTTCCATAGTTAGGAACGTTGGGGTCCTCGTGCATCACGCGGCCAATGCCATGGCCAACATAATCACGAAGCACGCCGTAACCGTGAGACTCGGCGAGGGACTGAACGGCATAACCGACGTCCCCGATATGGTTACCGGGAACAGCCTGCTCGATGGCAGCCTTAAGGCAATCGCGCGTGACCTCGCACAAAGCCTTGGCTTCGGGCGTGGGGGTGCCGACGAAAAACGTCCATGCGTTATCGCCGACCCAACCGTCGACAACGGCTCCCGTATCGATGGAGATGATATCGCCATCGCGCAGGATCATGTCAGGGTTGGGAATACCGTGGACCACGGCATCGTTGATCGATGCGCAAATGGTCCCCGGGAACCCGCCGTAACCCTTAAAGGCAGGGGTGCCGCCATGCATGCGGATAATCTGCTCCGCGAGCTGATCGAGCTCAAAAGTCGAAACGCCGGGGCGCACCATGGCTCCAACGTGGCGGAGCGCCATCTTAGATAGCGCTCCTGCCTTCTTCATCTGCTCGATTTGCGTTGCAGACTTAATCTTGATCATAGACCGAGAGCCTCTTTGACATCCCCGTACACGGTCTCACGAGCCTGGTCACCGTTGACCGACTTGAGCAGACCCTGGCCACGATAGTAGTCGACGAGCGGACTCGTGGACTTCTCGTAGACGTCGAGACGGTTCTTGATGGTCTCGGGCTTGTCGTCGTCGCGCTGATACATCTCGCCTGCGCACTTGGGGCAGGTAGCATCGGCAGCGGTGCCGGTGTAACCGCAGGCGCGGCAGGTGCGACGCGAAGACAGACGATCGATAATGACCTCGGGGGCCACATCGACCAGAAGGGCACAGTCGATCTCGCGACCCATGGCGGAAAGCTCGGAATCGAGCGTCACAGCCTGGGCGGTGTTGCGCGGGAAGCCGTCGAGGATGAAGCCCTGCTGGGCGTCATCGGCGGCAAGGCGCTCCTTGACAAGGTCGATCACGAGCTGGTCGGGAACGAGCTCGCCAGCGTCCATGTACTTCTTAGCCTGAATACCAAGCTCGGTGCCACCCTTGACGGCAGCACGCAGCAGGTCGCCCGTGGAAATATGGGCGACGCCAAACTCGGCGACGAGCTCCTGTGCGACGGTGCCCTTACCGGCACCCGGAGCTCCGAGCAATACGAGGTTCATGAGCAATCCTCCTCTAGCCTATTTAAAGAATCCATCGTAATCATACATCTTGATCTGGCCTTCGAGCTTATCGACCGTGTCGAGCACGACGCCGACCATGATGAGGATGGACGTGCCGCCAAATGCCTGGATCAGATGGTTACCCGTGAAGGAGAAGATGATCGAAGGCACGATGGCGATGAGCGCCAAAAAGACAGCGCTGGGAAGCGTGATCTTGTTGAGCGCGTTCTTGATGTAGGCCGCGGTAGCCCTACCCGGACGGACGCCCGGAATAAAGCCGCCCTGCTTCTTAAGGTTATCGGCCGTGTCATCGGGGTTGAACACCATGGAGGTGTAGAAGTACGCGAAGAACACGATGAGGACAACGTTAAGCACCCAGTTGAGCCAACCGGTCGAAAGCGCGGAGGCAACTGCCTGGATCCAGCCGATACCGGGGAAGAACACGGCAATCTGAGCCGGGAAGTACAGCAGCGCCGAAGCGAAGATGATCGGCACGACACCCGCGGTGTTGACCTTGATGGGCAGGTAGGTGGTCTGGCCACCCATCATGCGACGGCCCACGACGCGCTTAGCGTAGGAGACTGGGATGCGGCGCTGGCCGCGCTCAAGGAAAACAATCAGCGGGATAACCAGCAGGATGATGGCGCAGATGATCACCATGGTGATGATGCCACCGGCATTGCCCTCGGTGCTGGAGAAGATAGCCTGAGGCAGACCGGCCATGATGTTCGCGAAGATGATCAGCGACATGCCATTGCCGATACCGCGCTGGGTGATGAGCTCACCAATCCACATGATCAGCATGGCGCCCGCGGTGAGCGTACCGACGATCATGAGGTCGAAGATGATCTCGGGAGCGCCGGCGCCATTGAAGCTGATGCCGAAGCTCTTAAAGAGGAAGAGGTAACCCACGGAGTTGAGGATTGCCAGAGCCAGGGTGAGGTAACGCGAATACTGCGTAATCTTGGTCTGACCGACCTCGCCCTCGCGGGCAAGCTCATGCAGGGAAGGCACGACGGCCTGGAGCATCTGGAGGATGATCGAGCTGGTGATGTAAGGCATGATGCCCAGCGAAAACACCGACACATAGCTCAACGCGCCGCCAGAGAAAAGATTCAGGAGGGCCATAGCACCTGCGGCGACCGAATTGTTATCGGTCGAGAAAAGGCCCAGCATCCCCTGGAAGGGAATGCCGGGCACAGGAACGTGCGCACCAATGCGGTACACGACGAGCATAGCTATGGTAAAAAGAATCTTTTCGCGCAATTCTTTGATGCGGAAAGCATTCTTAAGACCATTTAGCACGGCAGCTCGACCTTTCCGCCGGCGGCCTCGATCTTGGCCTGCGCAGAAGCGCTGACCTTGTCGACCTTGACCGTGAACTTCTTGGTGAGCTCACCATTGCCGAGCACCTTGACGGGCTCGAACTCGCTCTTGGTGATGCGAGCGGCCTTAAGAGCGGCACCGTCGATCACAGCGCCGTCCTCGAACTTACGCTCGAGACGCTCAACGTTAACAGCGGTGTACTCGATACGACGGGGGTTGCGGAAGCCCGGAAGCTTGGGCAGGCGCATAGCCAGCGGAGTCTGGCCACCCTCGAAGCCGGCACCCTTGGTGCCGCCAGAGCGGGAACCCTGGCCCTTCTGGCCGCGGCCAGAAGTGGTGCCGTGACCCGAAGAATTGCCACGGCCGACGCGCTTGCGGTTCTTGGTGGAACCGGGCGCGGGAGTAAGATCGTGAAGCTGCATTTGCTACTCCTCTACAATCTCGACAAGGTGCTTGACCTTGAAGATCATGCCGCGGACGGACTCGTTGTCAGCAATCTCGCGAACCTCGCGGATCCTGTGGAGACCGAGGGCACGGACAGTACGGACCTGGTCCTGCTTGCAACCGTTGGTGCTGCGGACCTGCTTGATCTTGATGGTGTCAGCCATGCTTAGTTCTCCTTACCGACGAACATCTCGGAGACCGTCAGGCCACGGCGAGCCGCGACGTCCTCAGGGCTGGAGAGCTCCTTGAGGCCCTCGACGGCAGCCTTGATGATGTTGAGGCCGTTGTCGGTACCGAGGGACTTGGACAGGACGTTCTTGATGCCAGCAAGCTCAAAGAGGGGACGCACAGCGCCGCCGGCGATAACGCCGGTACCCTCGACAGCGGGCTTGATGATGATGCGGCCGGCACCAAAGTGGCCGAGAACCTCGTGCGGGATGGTGCCCTGCTCGGTCACCGGCACGTGGAACATGTTCTTCTTGGCATCGAGAGATGCCTTGGAGATGGCCATGGGCACCTCAGCGGACTTGCCCATGCCAACGCCGACGTTGCCCTTGCCGTCGCCAACGACGACGAGAGCGACGAGGCTCATGCGACGACCACCCTTGACGGTCTTCGACACGCGGTTGATGTAAACGACGCGCTCCTCGAACTCGGAGGCCTCGCGCTGCTGCTTCTGATTACGAGCCATGTGCTACATACCTCCTAGAACTCGAGACCGGCGGCACGAGCACCGTCGGCGAGGGCCTTGACGCGGCCATGGTAGATACGGCCACCGCGATCGAAGGCGACCTTGGTGATGCCGGCCTCGATGGCGCGCTTGCCAACGAGCTGACCGACCTTCTCCGCAGCCTCCTTGTTCGAGGTGTGGGTGCCCTTGAACTCGGCCTCGAGGGTCGAGGCAGAGACGAGCGTCAGGCTGGAGCCCTTGCTGTCGTCGATGATCTGGGCATAGATGTTGGCGTTAGTACGGGTCACGCGAAGACGCGGACGCTCGGAGGTACCCGAGACCTTGCCGCGAACACGACGCTGACGACGCTTGAGGCCTTCCAGCTTCGCCTTATGCTTGTTCATACGTAAACTCCTAAAAAGGTTGATCTTGCCAGCACCTGACGGGGTGCTGGTCTTATGCGAGTGAGTCGGTTACGACTACTTGGCGGCCTTACCCAGCTTGCGGCGGATGTGCTCGCCAACGTAGTGGATACCCTTGCCTTTGTAAGGCTCGGGAGGACGATGGCCGCGGATCTCAGCGGCGATCTGACCGACCTGCTGCTTGTTGATACCCTTGACGTTCACGTGGGTGTTGTCGGGAACCTCGAAGGTGATGCCCTCGGGAGCCTCGACGATCACGGGGTGCGAGAAGCCCAGGGAGAACTCGAGGTTCTTGCCCTTCTGCTGCACGCGGTAACCGACGCCGGCGAGCTCGAGCTTCTTCTCGAAGCCCTCGGAAACGCCAACAACCATGTTGTGGATGAGGGCGCGGGTGAGGCCGTGGCGGGCACGGGTCTCACGCTCGTCGTCGGGACGGGAAACGGTGAGGACGTTGTCCTCGACGTTGATAGCGAGCTTCTCAAAGACATCGAGCTCGAGCTGGCCCTTGGGGCCCTTGACGACAACGTTGTTGCCGTTGACTGCCACTTCGACTCCGGCGGGAATCTGGACAGGCTTATTACCGATACGAGACACGGTGATCTCCTTTCCTTCTACCTACCGAGCGAATTACCAGACGTAAGCGATGATCTCGCCGCCGACGTTGTGCTTGCGAGCATCGCGGTCGGTCATGACGCCATGGCTGGTGGAAATAATGGCGGTACCAAGGCCACCACGGACGCGGGGCATGTCGGCAACGCCGGTGTACTTACGCAGGCCCGGCTTGGAAATGCGGCGGATGCCGTTGATGACCTTAGCCTTCTTGGGACCATACTTAAGCGTGATGTGCAGAGTCTTCTGGGGAACGGTGTCCTCGACATCGTAGCCCTCGATGTAGCCCTCCTCGTGCAGAACACGAGCGATCTCGACGAGCTTCTTGCTGCTCGGCATGGAGACCGTGGCCTTGTTCACAGAGTTAGCGTTACGGATGCGCGTAAGCATATCTGCGATCGGGTCTGTAAGGTTCATACAGATTCTCCTTCGTTCTTGATGAACACGTGCTCTTGGTTCTTCGCCGCCCTTAACGGCAAAGCCTTTTTAGCGCGTTTTCCCTGTTCCAAACTGATGCTTGAAACGCTGGTAGTGACTTACCAGCTGGCCTTCTTAACGCCGGGAAGCTCGCCCTTGAGTGCAAGCTCGCGGAAGCAGACACGGCACAGGCCGAACTTGCGGTACACAGAGTGCGGACGGCCGCAGCGCTGGCAGCGCGTGTACTCACGAGTAGAGAACTTCTGCTTGCGATTGCACTTGACGATCATCGATGTCTTAGCCACTTATATCCTCCTCACATAGAGTATTGTTCGCCCCAAGCGCCGCTCCCTTGTGGAAACGGCGCTTTTAGGGCAGGTGAACCTATTTCTTGAACGGGAAACCGAAGGCGTCCAGAAGGGCCTTGGCCTCCTCATCGGTGTTGGCGGTGGTCACGAAAGTGATGTCCATACCACGCTGGTGATCGACGGAATCGAAGTCGATCTCGGGGAAGATGAGCTGCTCGGTGACGCCCATGGAGAAGTTACCACGGCCGTCGAAGCTTTTGGCGGAGATGCCGCGGAAGTCGCGGATACGGGGGATCGCGACGGAGGTCAGACGATCGAAGAACTCCCACATACGGTCGCCACGCAGGGTAACCTTGCAGCCGATCGGCATACCAGCGCGCAGGCGGAAGGTAGCGATGGACTTACGGGCACGGGTGATCATCGGCTGCTGGCCGGTGATGGCGCGCAGGTCGCGCACGGCACCGTCGATGGCCTTGGAATCGGTAGCGGCCTCGCCGACACCCATGTTCACGACGATCTTCTCAAACTTGGGGATCATCATGACGTTCTCGTACTGGAACTTGTCCTGAAGCTGCTGCTTGACCTCGTTGTTGTACTTGGTCTTCAGACGCGGCACATACTTCTCTTCTGCCATTGTTCACTCCTTCTTGGGGTTTTAAGCACGGGGCGTGGCCACGATGGGTTGTCCTCGTGCCTCCTGGCTGCATCCGCGCCGCTCATGGCATTTCGCGGTTTGGACTCGACGCAGCAGGAGCCGACAAAACAATCGGTACTATACGCGCATCGGGAGCGTATTTCCAGAAAAACCTCGTCTGCCTGCACAACTCCACAACTCCCCCGCACAAATGGGTCCCAACAAGCAGTTGCGGTGAAATAGGGACTGTTTGGCGGCCTAACAGGCTTAAACAATCCGTATTTCACCGCAACTTAATTGGTGGGGATGCGATTAGCGCTTGCGGGGGACGAGTTTGGTGCGTCGCAGGTGGATCATCTCGGCGGCGATGGAGATGGCGATCTCCTCGGGGTCCTCGGCCTCGATGGCAACACCGATCGGAAGGTGCAGCTCGTCGATCTGGTCCTGCGTAAAGCCTTCCTGCTCCAGGCGGGCACGCACAAAGGCCGTCTTGCGGCGCGAACCCAGACAGCCCAGGTAGGCAGGCTTGGCACGCATGGCCTGAATCACCACGTCGATATCGGACTTGTGACCCGCCGTGGCGACGACCACCAGGTCGCGCGGGCCGATGGCGCACTGCTTGCTCAGGCTCTTGTAGTCGACCAGGCGACGATCGTAGACGCCGGGCACCCATTCGGGCGTCAACGTGCCGGGGCGATCGTCGCAGGCCACGACGGCAAAGCCCGCCGCCGTGAGCACGCGCGCCGTCGCGGCGCCCACGTGTCCGCAGCCAAAGATGTAGGTCAGGCCCTCGGGGCAGAGCGTCTCGATGTGCGCGGGAGGAATCTCGGAGGCGGCGTTGGTGTAGGCAACCTTACTCCCCTCCTCCACCAGCGAAAGCTCGGGGCAGCCGGCAATGGTATGGCGCGATGCCTCGCCATGGTACTCGGCCACATCGCCCTCGAGCGCGCTCGCGATAAACGGCTCAAAGTCGATGACGAAGTCGCCGATGCGCCGATAGGCCAAGACGTCGGCAATTTCCTGGAACAACGGTGCCTGGGTCGCATCCAGATGCAGGTAGCACAGGCAAATAGCTCCGCCGCAGATCATGCCGGTATCGGAGTTCTCGCCGCCCATGGTGTAGCGGACCAGACGCGATTGCCCCGCGGCCAGCAGCTCTCGCGCCTCGTCCAGCGCAAAGAGCTCGATCTTACCGCCGCCGATGGTGCCCGCCTGGCTACCGTCGGCAAAGACGGCCATCCAGGCGCCCACGCCGCGCGGCGACGACCCCGCCGTGCCGGCCACGACCACGAGCTCGCACGTCTCGCCAGCACGCAGGGCGACAAGCGCCGCATTCACAACATCGAGCTTTTCCATTGCCGCCTTCTATCCTCTAAAGATATCGGTGAGCATAGCGAGCGCCTCGAGCACGCCGCCGCCGACCGACGTCGCCTTGTCCGAAATGTAGTTGATATAGCTGGCATCGCCGCGCGGATCGACATCGGCGCATTTAAAGCCCTCGGTCACCTGCACGCCGTTCGCCAAAAGCCCGCGCAGACAGCCATCGATCTGCGTGCGCATGGGCGTATCGCCCGCGTAGCCAATCACGTCTCCGGCGCGCACGATGTCGCCGATTGCGCGGTCGGACCGAAACACGCCGGCGGCGGGGCTGTGGATAACGCGCTCCTTGCCATAGCCGGCGATCATGCCCGGCACGCCCGTGTTGGGCTGGGGCGAACCTTGGATAATGACACGGCCCAAGAAATGCCCGCGCATGGTCTCGACCACGGCGTCGCAGTCAACCGGCGCGGTAAAGCCCGGCCCCACGGCGATGACGGCAGGCGCCATGTCGCGCGTGGTACCCAGGTTGCGCTTGGCCAAAATCGCGTCGACCACGGCAGCGGGTTTAAGCTCATCGAGCATCTTGGCCTGGGGGTCTACCACGACGGCGACGTCTCCGGCCTCGGTAATTGCAAGCGCCTCTGCCGGCGTCTGCGCCAAGCGAGCGCGAATGCCCTCGACCTGGACCTCGCCCAGGCGAATGGCCTCGCAAAAACTGATTGTGCGGCGGATGCACGTGGGAACCGCGATATCGGCCATAACGACCGACACGCCGGCGCGCACCAAACGGGCGGCGACGCCCGTGGCAATATCGCCGGCGCCGCGAACATAAACGAGCATTCCCGGGGCACCTCCCTGTGCTACGGTTTGAGCAGAGCAAAAGCGGTTCGACCGCTACTCTGATGATTATTTATTATCACAGTATTATACGGCGGTGAACAGATGGAAACGGTTAGCGGCAATCTTGCCTCGGCGCTCAGGATCAAGCCGGGCATTACCGCGATTATCGGCAGCGGCGGCAAGTCGACCTTGCTGAAGGCGCTGGGTCTCGAGCTCATGCGCGCTGGCGGCCGCGTGCTCCTCTGCACCACCACGCATATGCTTCCCGTTGCCGGCGTGCCATGGGACGGGTCGAATCGTCGCCTGGACGCCGCGCCTTGGAAGCCGGGCACCTCGCATGTCCCCGGTTGCACCTGCGAGGCCTGCGCGGGGCTTGTGCGGGGAAGCATCTGCCAGGCGGGCGTCTTGGACCCCCAGACGGGCAAGCTCTCCTCCCCTGCCGAGCCGCTCGACCAGCTGGCGCAGCGCTTTGACTACGTCCTGGCCGAGGCGGACGGCAGCAAGCGGCTCCCGCTCAAGGCGCACGCCGCCTGGGAGCCGGTGATTCCCTCTGGCACGGCCAACATCGTCTGGATCGTCGGCGCCTCAGGGCTCGGCAAGCCCATCAACGAAGCCGTCCACCGCCCCGAGCTCTTTTGCGAGCGTTGCGGCTGCGAGCCCACCGACACTGCCACCCCAGAGCGCGTCGCCATGGTGCTCAATGCCGAGCTGCAGGCGCTGAAGCTCGGCACCGCACGCGTCATGCTCAACCAAGTCGACACGCTCAGCGACCCCACGATAGCCGACCGCTTCGAGGCAGCCCTCGGCCGCCCCCTCATCGCCACCAGCCTCAAGTAGCCGGCCCCATCTCGTCAGTTGCGGTGAAATAGGGACTGTTTGGCCGCCAAACGGCCGCAAACAGTCCGTATTTCACCGCAACTGCGGAGGGGAATCCGGTGATCTTCCTGTTAGCGGGGGACGTAGCGGCCGGGTTGGGCTCCGGTGGGCTCGCCATCGCGCGCCACCAGCACACCGTTGACGTAGACGGCCTTGGCGCGACCATGCGCCTCAAAACCCTCGAGCGGCGTGTAGTCCACGGCCTGATGCTGCGTCGCCGCGCTAATGGTCCAGCGCGCCTTTGGATCCCACACGCACACGTCAGCATCGGAGCCCTCGGCAAGACATCCCTTGCGCGGATACATGCCAAAGACGCGCGCCGGGTTCTCGCTCATCAAGCGGCAGAGGTCCTCGGGTCCCAGCTGTCCCTCAAAACTCGTGGCAATCGCGACGGGACGATGCTCCACGCCGGGCCCGCCGTTGGGAATCGCGCGGAAATCGTCGCGCCCGCGGTCCTTTTGCCCGTGCAGGTTAAAGCTACAATGATCGGTCGCAATCGTATCGATCTCGCCGGCCACAAGCGCCTCGCGCAGCGCGGCACGGTCGCCGGCATGGCGCAGCGGCGGACTCATCACATACTTGGCACCCGCAAAGCCGTCCTCGCCCTGCTCCAAGTAGCAAGTATCGTCGAGCATCAAATACTGAGGGCAGGTCTCGACATAGATATTCTTCTGCCCGCGCGCTTTGGCAACACGGATGGCCTCGAGCCCCAGCTTGGTCGAAAGGTGCACCACGTTGACCGGAGCGTCCCCGGCCAAGTGAGCCAGATACAGCAGGCGGCTCACGGCCTCGGCCTCACACACGTCCGGACGGCTGAGCGCATGCCCCTCGGGTCCATGAATCCCCTGCTCGTACACGCGCTTCTGAAGTTCATTCACCAGCGTGCCGTTCTCGCAATGCACGCACAGGATACCGCCAAGGTGCTTGAGCTCCTCCAGCACCTCGAGTGTCTCGGCATCGTCCAAGCGCAGGTGGTCATAGGCAAAGTAGGTCTTAAACGACGATACGCCCGCCTCGCGCATAGCCGCGAGATCGGCGCGGTTGCGCTCATTCCACTCGGCGAGTGCCATATGAAAGGCGTAGTTGGCCGTGCAGGTTCCGTCGGCACGGCGATGCCACTCGGCAAGGGCGTCGGGCATGGTCACGCCGCGATCGGCCGTCGCGTAGTCCACGATGGTCGTCGTACCGCCGCAGGCAGCCGCACGCGTGCCGGTTTCAAAGCTATCGGCTGTCCAATCCATGCCAGTCCAGCACTGCATGTGCGTGTGGCCGTCGATAAAGCCGGGGAACACCCAACAGTCCGTGGCGTCCTGGACGGTATCGTCCTCGCCCGGCTCAATCGCCGCGGCAATCCGCACGATCTTGTCGCCCTCCATGGCAAGATCGGCGCGGCGAAGCCCCTGTGGCATCACGAGCGCGCCGTTTTTGATGATGATCATGTTGCTCCTTATCGATTCATACAGTTGGCCACGCGATCAAAATACGAGCAGGCCGCGATATGCTCCGCTATGCGTCGCTGTCCCTTGGCGGTATCGACATCCCACAGCTCGTAGGCACGCGCTTCGACCAGCGCAACGTCGACGCGACCTTTGAGAATCGAGCCCCCGCCGTCCTTGCCCTCAAGACGCATGAGTGCATCGAATAGTTCCGCCGGAAAGAGCACCGGACTCGAAGGCTCACCGTTGCACGCCAAGCGCACCGGATGTTTGCGGCCACGTTCGTCAAACGCGTGAACCAAAGCCTCAAAAGAATCCGAACTCACGAGCGGCTGGTCGCCCGGCAAAAAGAGGCAGCCTTTCCAGTTGCGCTCGACTCCCCACGAAAGGCCCGCACGGACGCTTTCGCTGCGCAGCTCGCCATCGTGCAGCACGCACGGGCAATGTTTGTCCTCGCAAATCCGGGCGACCTCGGGCCAACGCGTCGAAACCACAACGTCAAAGCCCCGGGGAACCGAATCGATGGTCCGGGCAATCAGCGGCTCGCCATAGATATCGGCAAGCATCTTGTTAGAGCCAAACCGCTT
>CAVEET010000219.1:0-2048 GCA_963614835.1 Bulleidia sp.
TCGTGGAGGAGACGCTTCGCCAGCGCTACGAGGGCGTTAAGAACGAGGCCGGCGTGTGGATTACCCCGGCATTCCCCAAGCTCATCTATGTACTCGAGGACGATAACGTTCACGAGAATTCCCCGTACTTCTACCTGACCCAGCTGGCCGCTAAGTGCACCGCCAAGCGCATGGTGCCCGACTATATCTCTGAGAAGAAGATGCGCGAGCTCAAGCTGTCGAAGGGCGAGACCGCGGGCAACGGCGACTGCTATACCTGCATGGGTTGCCGCAGCTTCCTGACGCCCGATCGCTCCGGTAACGGATTTAACAACGTGGCCAACGCGCTGAACTATGACCCGAACAAGCCCAAGTACTACGGTCGCTTTAACCAGGGCGTTGTGACCATCAACCTGCCCGATGTCGCGCTGAGCTCGCATCAGGACATGGACAAGTTCTGGAAGATCTTCGACGAGCGCCTTGAGCTATGCCACCGCGCCCTGCTGTGCCGTCATGAGCGTCTGATGGGTACGCTTTCGGATGCCGCACCGATTCTTTGGCAGTACGGTGCCCTCGCCCGCCTGAAGAAGGGCGAGACGATCGACAAGCTGCTCGTGGGCGGTTACTCCACCATTAGTCTGGGTTATGCCGGCCTGTACGAGTGCGTCAAGTACATGACGGGCCACAGCCACACCGAGAAGGAGGGCACGCCCTTTGCCATGGCCGTCATGCAGCGCATGAACGACAAGTGCGCGGAGTGGAAGGCCGAAAGCGATATTGACTTCTCGCTGTACGGTACCCCGCTTGAGTCGACGACCTACAAGTTCGCCAAGTGCCTGCAGCGTCGTTTTGGCATCATCCCGGGCGTGACGGACAAGGGCTACATCACCAACAGCTACCACGTCCACGTGTCCGAGGAGATCGACGCCTTCGATAAGCTTAAGTTTGAGGGCATGTTCCAGCAGCTTTCGCCGGGCGGTGCCATCTCCTACGTCGAGGTTCCCAACATGCAGGACAACCTCAAGGCTGTCATTCGCGTGATGCAGTACATCTACGACAACATCATGTACGCCGAGCTCAACACCAAGAGCGACTACTGCCAGGTGTGCGGCTACGACGGTGAGATCAAGATTGTCGAGGATGACGGCAAGCTGGTGTGGGAGTGCCCCAATTGCGGCAACCGTGACCAGGAGAAGATGAATGTCGCCCGTCGCACGTGCGGTTACATCGGTACCCAGTTCTGGAACCAGGGTCGAACCGAGGAGATCCGCGACCGCGTGCTGCATCTCTAATACCGCTCCGGGGCTGAACCGAGAGGGCCGCTTGGGCATTTGCTCGCTATTTCGGACAGTCCTGCGCAAGACGAAGGCCACATTAAGTGGCCTTCTTTGCGTGCGGAACTCATATCGAGCAAATGCCCAAGCGGCCCTCTCGGTTCAGCCAAGTTGACGTAGCTGAGATGCAGCGCGCGGCCTGCTCGCTCCTCGAAGTTCTTAGCGGAAATAATTCGAGCTGCAGCTGCGATTTACTTGCGATAGCGGTTGAGCTGCAACAAAGTTTTTATTGGACCTCGAACCCTATACTCGATGTTCGCTTCGTTCATTGAGTTACCCTTTGCATGAGGCCGGGACATATCGTCCCGCCCGCAGTTTCGCAGGCCGCAGGCCGAGAATGTTTGAGGACGGGATGATATGTCCCGGCCTCCCGGGAGAGTTACCTATGAACTACGCGAACATTAAGTATTTCGACATTGCTGATGGGGAAGGCGTTCGTACTTCTCTGTTTGTGAGTGGGTGCCGTCGTGGGTGCAAGAACTGCTTTAACTCTGTCGCGTGGGACTTTGCTGCGGGCGAGCCGTTCGATCGTGCCGTCGAGGACAAGATTATCGAGAGTCTCGACCATCCCTTTATCGATGGCCTGACGATTCTGGGCGGCGAGCCTATGGAGCCCGAGAATCAGGCGGGACTTGTTGACTTTATCGAACGCGTGCGTGCGGCCTATCCCGAGGGGTCGGGCAAGACCATTTGGTGCTTTACCGGCGACGTGCTCGAGGAGCTTATGCCGGGTGG
>CAVEET010000220.1:0-7628 GCA_963614835.1 Bulleidia sp.
TGCTCCATACCGTGGGCGTGCTGCCACGACCGATTTTCGATACGCAGGTCGCCGCCGCCTTTTTGGGCGAGCGCCAGCAGATTTCGTATGGCGCGCTTGTTCAGACGTTCTGCGGTGTATCGCTGCCCAAGACCGAGTCGCTGACCGACTGGTCGCGCCGCCCGCTGACCGATAAGCAGATCGAGTACGCGATCGATGACGTCAAGTACCTGATTGTCGCCTATACCGAGATGATGAGTCGCCTGCGCGAGCTGGGCCGGGTGGATTGGGTGCTCGACGAGCTGCGCCCGCTGGCCGACGAGTCGCACTACCGCGCCGACCGCCATGAGGCGTTCCGCAAGGTCAAGCGCATCAACTCGTGTAGCCGTCACCAGTTGGGCATCGCGCGCGAGCTTGCCGCTTGGCGCGAGGACCGCGCCGAGCGCCGCAACATCCCGCGCAAGTGGGTCATGTCCGACGATACGCTGCTAGCGCTCGTTAAGCGCAATCCCGTGCGCGTTGAGGAGTTCCGTAGCATTCGCGGTACCGATCAATTGGGGGAGCGCGACGTGGACGGTGCGCTCATGGCCATCAAGCGCGGTGCGAGCTGTCCGCACGATCGCCTGCCGCTCTTGGTGCGCGGACATCGTCAGATTTCGCCGGAGCTGGAGAGCGTGACTGACCTTATGTATGCGCTTATCCGCCTGGTTGCCGAGCGCTCAGGCGTTGCGACCTCGGTCATTGCCTCGCGCGATGACCTGGCCGACTACATTGAGCATCCCGAGCAGAGCCCCCTGCGCGAAGGCTGGCGCTTTGAGCTCGTGGGCTCGCGCCTGGACGATCTGCTCTCGGGCAATATGGGGCTGACGGTCAAAGATGGCAAAATTGAATTGCTATAAGGAAGCCTAGCCGCTTGAGTGGGTAGAATGCCTCCAACGTGTATCTCGATTTGGAGGAATTCGCATGCCTTATTACTATGGATACGGCTTTGGCATTGACCCGCTGTACCTGCTGGTTGTTCTTGTCTGCACGGTGCTTGGCCTTGCCGCACAGAACTATATCAACTCGACGTACAAAACCTGGTCCAAGGTTCGCTCGGACGGCGATACGGGTGCCACAGTCGCTCGCCGCATGCTCGATGCCAACGGTTGTAGCGCCGTGGGTATCAAGGGTGTCGCTGGCGAGCTCACCGACCATTACAACCCGCAGGACAACAACCTGTATCTGTCGGATGCCAACCGTTCGGGCGGTTCGGTCGCAAGCGTTGCCGTCGCCTGCCACGAGGCGGGCCATGCCGCCCAGCGTCAAAGCGGCTATGCCATGATGAAAGTGCGTACCGCCCTCGTGCCGGTCGTCAACTTTACCCAGAACACCTGGACCATCGTGTTACTCTTGGGCCTGTTTATGAACATTGCCGGGCTCACGACCCTCGCGTTGATCTTCTTCTCGTTTAGTGTGCTGTTCCAACTCGTTACGTTGCCTGTCGAGATTGACGCCAGCCGACGTGCTGTGGCGTACATCGAGCAGTCGGGCATGAGCTCCAAGCAGGTCAACGGCGCCAAGAAGGTACTGACGGCAGCCGCGCTTACCTATGTGGCTGCAGCGCTCACTTCGATCATTCAGTTGCTCTACCTTATGGCTCGCTACAACAGAAACTCCAACCGATAACAAATGGGACAGGCAGGCGCCGCGGGGATTCGTGTCCTCGCGGCGCTGTACTATGTGTTGGACTTAATTTCGCACGGGGCCGGAGCCTCTGTGCTCGATAACGAAAGGAGGCTGCGTGGCAGGCTGGAACCTAACCGGTAATGCCGTTTCCGCCGAGTTCGACGGTTCGGACGAGCAAGAGCGCAAGGAGCTCAGCGTGAGCCAGGCGGTAGAGATCGCCGCCGGTGCGCTCGATGCCATTCCGCAGCTGAGCGTTCTGGGCGAGGTCACGGGCTTCCGTGGCCCCAATGCCCGAAGCGGCCACTGCTACTTCCAGATTAAGGACGACTCGGCCGCCGTTGACTGCATCATCTGGAAGGGCGCCTATCTCAAGCGCACGTTCGATCTGCGCGACGGCATGCAGGTGAGCTTTAAGGGCAACTTCAATCTCTATAAGGCCACGGGCCGCATGAGCTTTGTCGCTCGCTCGTTTTCGCTGGCGGGGGAGGGCCTGCTGCGTCAACAAGTGGCGCAACTGGCCGAAAAGCTACGCCGTGAGGGCCTGATGGACGAAGCACGCAAGCGCCGCATTCCGGTGTTTTGCTCGCGTGTGGCGGTCGTCACCTCGTTTTCGGGTGCCGTAATCGACGACGTCAAGCGCACATTGCGCCGTCGCAACCCGCTCGTCGAGCTTGTCTGCGTGGGCGCAAAGGTCCAGGGCGAGGGTGCGCCGGCAGAGCTTATTGAAGGCTTGCGCCGCGCCGCTGCCATTACGCCGGCGCCCGATTGCATTTTGCTCGTGCGTGGCGGCGGTTCCTTCGAGGACCTCATGACCTTTAACGACGAGGAGCTTGCCCGTGCGGTGGCAGCCTGTCCCGTGCCTGTGGTGACGGGCATTGGGCATGAGCCCGATACCTCGATCTGCGACATGGTGGGCGACCGTCGCGCCTCCACGCCAACGGCAGCGGCGGAATCGGTGGCACCGGCTATGACGGAGTTGGCCGACGTGCTCGAGACGCGCCATCAGCGTCTGGGCGCCGCGATGGCTTCGATGATCGGGTCGAATCAGGTTGATCTGGAAATGCTCAACCAGCGCGGTCGTCGTGCTTGGGACACCTATACGGCTCGTCTGGGCGATGCGCTCGATGCCGCCGCGTGCCGCCCGTGCCTCAACGATCCAACGTTTATGGTCGAGCGTCGCGAGTCTGAGCTTGCCTTGACGGCCGATCGTCTGTCCGGCGCCATAACGCGTTCGGTCGGGGCCTTCCGTTCCAACTTCGAGCGTCTGCCCGAGCGCTTGATCGCAAGCACCTCGGGGCTCGATGGCAAGCGCCATGCGCTCACGCTTGCGAGTTCCCGCCTGGAGCATCAGGGGCGCACGATGCTCAACAAGCCCGCGTCCGACCTGGGCCGTGCGGCAGCCTCACTCGATGCCCTGTCACCGCTCAAGGTGCTTGCTCGCGGCTATTCCATCGCGTACAGCGATGATGGTGTGGCCACGAGCGCCAAGACCTTTAAGCCCGGCGACGCCATCCGCGTGCGCATGGCAGACGGCAACGTGGCTGCAACGGTCGATACGGTCGAGTAGGCCGCGTTTCATAGCGATAAACCTTTAGGAAAGGAAACAGATATGGCAGAGAAGACCCCGGTCGAGCAGCTTACGTACAAGCAGGCCTCGCAGGAGCTGGAACTCATCATCCGCAGCTTGGAGTCGGGCGATATGGAGCTTGAGGAGTCGCTCGAGAGCTATACCCGCGGCGTAGAGCTCCTCAAGAGCCTGCGTACTCGCTTGTCCGATGCCGAGCAGAAGGTCTCGGTGCTCCTTAAGGACGTCGACGGCAACGACGTGCTCGCCGACGGCGAGGCCGCCAACACGGACGACAACCTCTCGTTCTAACCACCCCGACTAAATATAATTACCTTGGTCTGTGAGAAAGGAACCAACCATGTGTGATTGCATCTTCTGCAAAATTGCCAACCACGAGATCCCCTCGACCGTTGTCTATGAGGACGACCAGGTCATCGCCTTCGACGACCTCAACCCCCAGGCGCCGGTTCACACGCTCGTGATCCCCAAGAAGCACTACAGTGACATCGCCGACAACGTTCCTGCCGAGACCATGGGCGCTATGGCTCACGCCATCCAGGAGGTCGCTAAGGTCAAGGGCCTGGAGGACGGTTTCCGCGTCATCTCCAACAAGGGCGTCAACGCCGGCCAGACCGTCATGCACTTCCACATGCACGTTCTCGGCGGCAAGAGCCTGGGCGAGAACCTCATCTGAGGGCGCGTAGCCCGTCGACTTGGCTGCCTTTGGAGTAATCTATGCAGCTTTCTCAACTCGAATACCTTCAAGCGGTAGCGAACTATGGCGGCGTGCGCAAAGCAGCTCGCGCCGTTCATGTGAGTCCGCAGGCTGTTTCGTCGGCAATCAAAAAGTTGGAATCTGAGCATCAGATTGTTTTGCTCGACCGATCGGCGGGGGAGGCTGTTTTGTCTCCGGCGGGCAGAGAATTTGCGCGTCGTGCACGCGTGATCCTGGCACAAGTCGACGATCTCAAAAAGTACGCCCAATCGAGGGGCGACGTCGTCTCGCCCGACGGCCACTTCCGTCTTTACGCCCCCTGTCTTCACGGGCGGGGGCGTCTTTTTTCCGAAAACTGGTACGACTCGTTTGAAAGCTCGCACCCTCAGATTCACCTTGATGTTTGGCATCAGCCAACGGCTACATGCTTTGAATCACTTGTGCTTGGCATTTCGGATGCGGCCATCTCATTTGAGGAACCAAGGGACAGTGTCCTTTCTTCGAAATACTTGGGTGAAAAGGAGCTCAAGGTTCTTTCGTGCCCAGCGGGTCATCAATCTGTGGGTGCTATGACCGTTCGTGAGTTACTGGGCGGCAGGTTAGCTGTTCCCATTAATTTGTCGCCCTGTCTCAATGCGATCAATCAATGCCCCGAAGCTCAGCTGGTTAATTTCCGCTTCCGCGACGTCGAATACGGAAACAGAGCGCAGGCTGAGTTTCTTCAAGCCGGGGGATTGATATTGAGCTTTTCTGGCTCTTCTCTCGCATCAGATGGACTGGAAGTGAGCGAGTGTTCCATTGAAGGCTCGCATGACGTAGCCTTGCCCATCTACTTTTGCTATCGACAAAATGCCTGGACCGATCGACACCAGACGGTTTTTCTTCACCTATTGCGTCATCTCGCTTCGTGAGGCCATTTGGCCTCGTGGCGTCAAGTGAATGTTGACGTCTTGTAACACATGACTGACGGCTTTGCCCTCATGCTTTTCCAAGATTTCGGCTTGGGTTATTGGCTCTTGGAGGGCGGAACATGAAAAATCGTACGGTTTTGCTTTATATGATGTTCGTTTTCCTGTCGAACTTCAGCACCATCTTGTATTTTCTAACCGTCTACCTTGAGTTCGTCGGGCTTTCGATGGTAGCGATTTCCAGCATGATGGTTGCATATCAAGTGAGCAAGTTCATCCTTGAAGTTCCCACTGGCTATATTGCCGATAGGTTTGGACGAAAGACAAGTGGTCTCGTTGGCGTCGTGGGGATGCTTGGATACTATGTCGCCCTGCTTCTCGTCCGTTCTCCTCTGCTTTTAATCGGCGCGTTTGCTCTCAAAGGTTTTGCCGTTGCATGTATGAGCGGATCCATAGAAGCGATTTACATTGACAGCGTCTCTCAGGACCAGCTCGTAAGACTTAATGTCGTTGAGCGATTTGTTTTCTATGCCTCTTTTGCCATCTCCGCTTGCGTGGGCGGTTTCATTTCGTCTGTCGGTGCATATCTCATTGGTCTTTCGGCAGATATCATCGCAATGGTGTTGACGTTGGTTGTCGTTGTCTGCATTCCTGAGATGCGAAGAGGGGGCACTGCGGGGACACCTGAGCGTGGAATTAGCCCGAAGATGATCGGTGCCGCTATTGCGTGTAACGGCATTCTTCGTTCAGCGTTCATCATGGACTGTTCTCAAGCATTTGCTTTTGTCGCCCTGGAAGACTTTTTCTCACTGTTGCTTGCGGGTCGCGGAATGAATGCCGTCGCTTCGGGTGCGATCATTGCGGTCCAGCTCCTTGCCTCGGCCTCCATGGGGCTTATTGTGCCCAGTGTGATTGCTCATGTCGACAAGGGCCGTTTTGCGCGTATTTGCGGCATCGTGCGCCTTTCCCTGACTGCTCTATTTTTGATTCCCTTTACTCCGGTCCATTTGCTGCCCGTGTTCTATGTGTTGCAGACGGTCGCCTACTCGTTATTTGCTCCAATTAAATACTCAATTTTTCAAAATGCTGCCGATTCTTCGATGCGCTGTTCACTGATTTCGGTTCAAAGCCAGATGGTGGCGGTGGGTGCCATCCTTTTCTATCTGTTCAATGCTGCGTTGAGCAGCATCGCGGGCATTCGAGTCGTATTGCTTGTTGCGCTCGGGATTTCTTCTTTGGTGTATATCCCCGCGCTATTTCGTCTTACAAGTCAAAGGCCATGAGTATTTAGGCGCCGATAACTTATATATCAACGCAATAAACCCGAGCGCGAGGGCGTTTGGGTTTATTATTGAAGCGTATGTAACCTGGCGGCGCCACACCGCCTGTTAGTAGGGAGACACATGAACGTTCTGGTCGTCAACGCAGGATCTTCGACCCTTAAGTATCAGGTCATCGATACCAAGTCCCACAAGGTGTTCGCAAAGGGCTCCTGCGAGCGCGTCTGCTTTACCGGCGGTACCTTCACCCACGCTGCCAACGGTTCCAAGAAGGTGACCGAGAACATCGAGTTCCCCGACCACAAGGTCGCCATCGAGGTCGTTCTGAAGGACCTCGAGGCCAACGGCGTCAAGATCGAGGGCATTGGTCACCGTATCGTTCAGGGCGGCTGGTACTTCGGCGATTCCTCCCTCGTCGACGAGGACGTCCTCGCCAAGATCCGCGAGGTCGCTCCGCTGGCGCCGCTGCACAACAACCCCGAGGCCAACGTTATCGAGTACTGCCTGGAGCAGTATCCCGACCTGCCCAACGTCACGGTCTACGACACTGCTTTCCACTTCAATATGCCCGAGGTCGCCAAGACCTACGCCCTGCCCAAGGACGTCTGCGACAAGCTGCACATCCGTAAGTACGGCGCCCACGGCACCAGCTACCGTTACATCTCCAAGAAGGTCGCCGAGATGACCAACGGCGAGGCTCGCAAGGTCGTCGTGTGCCATATCGGCTCCGGTGCTTCCCTGTGCGCCATCGAGGACGGCAAGTGCATGGACACCACCATGGGTCTCACCCCGCTCGACGGCGTCATGATGGGAACTCGCTGCGGCTCTATCGACCCGGCTACCGTGTGCTACCTGCAGCGCGAGGGTGGCTACACCTTCGACGAGGTCGACGAGATGATGAACAAGAAGTCCGGCCTTTTGGCTGTGACCGGCGGCAAGACCAACGACTGCCGCAACGTCGAGGAGCTCGCCGCCGCTGGTGACCCCGATGCTCAGCTCGCCTTCGACATGTTTGTCTACAAGATTGCCGCTAAGGCAGCCGAGATGGCTACTTCTATGTGCGGTATGGACACCCTGGTCTTTACTGCCGGCATCGGCGAGCACGCTCCGGCTGTCCGCGCTGGCGTGGCCGACCGTCTGGCCTTTATGGGCGTCAAGATGGATCATGCCCGCAACGCCCTGCGTGGCGACGGCGCTTGGTGCCTGTCTGCCAAGGATTCCAAGGTCAAGATTTTCGTCATCCCCACGGACGAGGAGTTCATGATCGCCTCCGACGTCGAGCGCATCGTCAACGGCAAGTAATTGCAAAAGGGGAGGGGCTGGACGACCGAGCGCCGTTCGGCCCCTCTTTTGTGCTCGTTGGGCGATATGCCTGATAGCTATTTATCAAGTTGTGATAACTTCTTATTAAAATGCGGCCGCCTTAAGGGGTCTGCGTCGACCGTATTGCACTGCAAAGGAGTCTCATGAACGTACTTGTTGTCAACGCCGGCAGCTCAAGCCTCAAATAT
>CAVEET010000221.1:0-2556 GCA_963614835.1 Bulleidia sp.
GGCGGTCGCGGCATTCGCAAGGTCGAGCGCGTGGAAGATGCGGCAAAGGCGTTCATCGAGGCGCGTGCCGAGGGCGAGGCCGTTTTTGGCGACGGCGAGTGCTACATGGAGAAGTTCGTCGCGCCGGCGCATCACGTTGAGGTGCAGATTATGGCCGATAAGCAGGGCCATGTGTTTTCGCTCGGCGAGCGCGAGTGCTCGGTGCAGCGGCGCAACCAAAAGCTAATCGAGGAGAGCCCCGCGCCGTGCCTCGACGGACACGACGACATTCGTGCTCGCATGCACAAGGCAGCGCGTGACCTGGCTCGTGCCGTCGGCTACGAAGGAGCCGGTACCATCGAGTTCCTGTATTCGGACGACGGCAATTTCTACTTTATGGAAATGAACACGCGCTTGCAGGTGGAGCATCCGGTTACGGAGTTTGTGACCGATACCGACTTGGTCAAGTGGCAGCTGCGCGTGGCAGCCGGCCAGCCTCTGCCCTTTGAGCAGGAGGACATGCCGGTCCGCAACCACGCCATGGAGTGCCGCATCAATGCCGAAACGCCGGACTTTCTGCCGTCATGCGGAACGGTCACCGCGTTGCGTGTGCCGGGTGGTCCGCGCGTGCGCTGGGATTCCGCCATGTTTACCGGTGCGAAAGTTCCGCCGTACTACGACTCCATGCTTGGCAAGCTCATCGTGTGTGCGCCCACGCGTGACGGCGCCATTCGCAAGATGCGCTCGGCCCTGGGCGAGCTCGTGATTGAGGGCGTGAGCGAAAACAGCGAGCTTCAGCTCGACGTGCTGGCAAACGACGAGTTCTTGTCGGGCATGTACCACACCGATCTGATGGGGCATCTCTATGCTGATGAATAGAAAAGCGAAGACGGTCAATGTCCTTGAGGGGCCGATAACCGAGTCGTGCGCCGAGTTTCCCGCACGCCACGTGTTTATCAAGTGCCCGGAGTGCCGCCGTGTGATCGATGAGGCACGCCTGCACGACAACCTCGAGGTCTGCCCTCGTTGCGGCAAACACTTTCGCGTGAGCGGTCGCGCGCGCATGCGCATGACGGTCGACGGGGGCACGTTTGAGGAATGGGATGCCAATCTGGCGTCGGAGGACTTCCTCTCGTTTCCCGGCTATGCCGACAAGCTCAAGAGCGTGAGCGAGCGTTCGGGCGAGCGCGATGCCGTCGTGTGCGGTAGGGGTAAAATCTGCGGCTGCGATACCGCGCTCTTCTTTATGGATGCCAACTTTATGATGGGCTCGATGGGCTCCGTGGTGGGCGAGAAGATCTGTCGCACATTTGAGCGTGCGACCGAGCTGGGGCTGCCGGTCGTTGGCTTTACCGTATCGGGTGGCGCCCGCATGCAGGAGGGCGTGACCTCGCTCATGCAGATGGCCAAAATCTCTGCGGCGGTTAGGCGCCACAGCGAGGCGGGCGGCCTGTATGTCACGGTGCTCACCGACCCCACGACCGGAGGCGTAACCGCGAGCTTTGCCATGGAGGGCGACATTATCCTGGCCGAGCCCGATGCCCTGACGGCTTTTGCCGGCCCGCGCGTGATCGAGCAGAACATGCACAAACGCCTGCCCAAGGGATTCCAGCGTTCCGAGTTTTTGCTGGAGCACGGCTTTTGCGATGCCGTTGTTCCGCGTGGCGAGATTGCGCTCACGGTAGGCGAGCTGCTGGCGCTGCACGAAGGGCACGCGCCCGGCCTGGGGGCACCGCATGAGATCGTGCATACGGGTCGCCGCGGCAAAAAGCTGGGACACCTGTTTAAGCGCTCGCCGGCACCAAAAACCGCGCTCGAGATTGTCAAGCAGACCCGCTCGGCAGATCGCGCCACGGCGGGTGAGATGATCTCGCTGGGCCTGGATGGATTTGTGGAGCTGCACGGCGACCGTTACTTTGGCGACGACGCCGCTGTGGTGACTGGCATTGGCTGGAAAGACGGACGCCCCGTAACGGTCATCGCCATCGAGCGCGGCACCACGACCAAAGAGCGTATGCGCCGCAACTTTGGCATGGCGCATCCCGAAGGCTACCGCAAAGCGCGTCGCCTTATGCGCCAGGCCGAAAAGTTTGGTCGACCGGTTCTGTGCCTGGTCGATACTTCGGGTGCGTTTTGCGGCATCGGTGCCGAGGAACGCGGTCAGGGCGAGGCCATCGCCCAGAATCTCATGGAGATGAGCGGCCTTAAGACGCCGATTGTCTCGGTGGTAATAGGCGAGGGCGGCTCTGGTGGCGCGCTGGCGCTGTCCGTGGCCGACCGCATCCTGATGCTCTCGAGCTCGGCCTATTCGGTCGTGAGCCCCGAGGCCTGTGCGTCGATTCTGTGGAAGGATACCGAGCGCGCGAATGAGGCCGCCGAAGCGCTTAAGCTCACGGCCCCCGATCTGTTGGCGCTCGGCATCATCGACGGCATTGTTGATGATAGGGGCCTGTCGCATGAGGAGATCGCCGGTGCCGTCATGTCCTCGGCATTTGATGCCTTCGATACGCTTGGGCGGCTCGACGACGCGACCCTCACAAACCTCCGCTACGAAAAGTACCGCGCAATCGGTCAGTA
>CAVEET010000222.1:0-4266 GCA_963614835.1 Bulleidia sp.
CGCCCGAAACGCGGAAGATGATGTCCTCGCCGCACTCGCCGTAGAGAGCCATGAGCCCCATTACATCGCGGCCGTCGGTATGGCGATCGCCGATACTGACCGATACGTTGCTACGATGCTTGGCAATGATGTCGTAAAGCAGCGCAACCGGGCGGGCATGCAGTCCCAACGGATCTTTAATCGTCTTTGTAAACTCGACCATGTCCCCTCCCGCGGCATCGCACATTCGGCCGGCAAACCCAGCCACGTGGTAGTTATTGTAGCGTTAGATGCTTGTCGAGGGTGGGACGGAAACCGCATCCCATTTCGAGCGTCAATAACGGGACACAGTTTCCGCCAGAAGGCTCAACCGGAAAGCGCGTCCCGTTATTTGGCTGGATTCTGGGTCGCAGTTTCCAAAAGGACCCTGTTTGGGAAACTACGACCCGTTTTGGACGCAAATTCCGGGTCGCAGTTTCCGCGATGTCCGGTCACCCCATGCCATCACGACCTCGGCGCATAAAAAACGAGGGAAGGCACACGTCCTTCCCTCGTTGCAAGCAATATATAGCCGCTCGCCTACATCAGGCGCAGGCTGACGTCCTTGAGCTGGGCGCCGTTAACGGCACTCGGGGCGCCCGACATGAGGTCGGAGCCGCTGGCCGTCTTGGGGAACGCCATAACGTCGCGGATGGAGTCGGAACCGGTGAGCAGCATGCACACGCGGTCCAGGCCCAGAGCGAAACCGCCCATCGGGGGCGCACCAAACTTGAGAGCCTCCATGAGGAAGCCGAACTGAGACTCGGCACGCTCCTCGGTAAAGCCCAGGAGCTTGAGCATGGACATCTGCATCTCGGCGTTGTGGATACGCATACCGCCGCCGCCGGCCTCAAAGCCGTCCATGACAAAGTCGTAGGTGCAAGAACCGGCTGCCAACGGGTCGGCCTCGATCTTGGCGATGTCGGTCTCGGTCGGCAGGGTAAAGGGCTGGTGCTCGGCAGCATAGGCCTTGCGATCCTCGTCCCAGTGGAACAGCGGGAAGTTGACGACCCACAGGAAGTCGTGGCCCTCGCGCTTGATCTCGAGTGCGTTGGCCATGTGAGAACGCATGCCGCCCAAGATCTCGTCAGAGAGCAGACGCGGGCCGGCGGCGAACATCACAAGGTCGCCGGGCTCGACGTCCATGCGCTCGCGCAGAGCCGCCATCTCCTCGTCCGAGAAGAACTTGACGATGGGGCTGTTGATGGAGCCGTCCTCGCGGAAGGCGATCCAAGCCAGACCCTTGGCGCCAAACGTGGAGGCCACGCCGGCGAGCTTATCGATCTTGGCACGTGCCCAGGCACCGGCGCCCTTGGCGTTGATGGCCTTGACGACAGAGCCCTCCTCGTTCGCAGCGGTCGCGAAGACCTTAAATTTGGAGTTGGCAAAGATGTCGGTCAGGTCGACCAGGTGCATGCCATAGCGGGTATCGGGCTTGTCGGAGCCATAGGTGTCCATGGCATCCCAGTAGTTCATGCGACGCAGCGGCGTAGGCATCTCGACACCCATGCGACCGAAGGCATCGGCCAGGACCTCTTCGAGCGCGCTCATGACATCATTCTGGTCCACGAAGGACATCTCGATATCGACCTGAGTGAACTCGGGCTGACGGTCGGCACGCAGGTCCTCGTCGCGGAAGCACTTGGCAACCTGGTAGTAGCGCTCGACGCCACCGACCATAAGCAGCTGCTTCAGAAGCTGCGGGGACTGCGGCAGGGCGTAGAAGTTACCCGGCTGAATACGGCTGGGAACGATGAAGTCGCGAGCGCCCTCGGGCGTGGACTTAAACAGGGAGGGCGTCTCGACCTCCATGAACTCACGGTTGTGCAGCGCCTCGCGAATGGCAAAGGTAAAGTCGGAGCGCAGCTTGAGGTTGGCCATCATCTCGGGACGGCGGAGGTCCAGATAGCGATAGCGCAGGCGGGTGTCCTCGCTGGTCTCGATGCCGTCCTCGATCTGGAACGGCGGGGTGACGGACGTGTTGAGCACCTCGGCGTGGTCGGTCAGGACCTCGATCTCGCCAGTCGCGAGCTTGGTGTTGGTGGTCTCCTCGCCACGAGCGCGCACGACGCCGTGAATCTTGATGGGCCACTCGGGACGCATGGTCTCGGCGATCTTAAAGGCATCGCCGTCGGAGTGCTCAGGGTCGAAAGTGAGCTGCGTGATGCCCTCGCGGTCGCGAAGGTCGCAGAAGATAAGGCCGCCGTGGTCGCGGCGACGGCTCACCCAACCGGTGAGGGTGACCTCTTCGCCCACGTTCTCGAAGCGAAGCTCGCCGCAGGTACGGGTGTGCATGGAATGCTCGTCAATGGGACGGGTCTGGCTCATACCAGTGATCCTCCTTTATGGATCTGTGCCGCCCCGTGTCGTTCCGGGCGGCGTCGTACAGATTTGCCCAGCCTGCGTAAACCGCGCAGCCAGACATGGCGTTCTATCTTATCGCACCTGTGTCGATGTGCCGCGAAAAAGTAACTCTTGCCCAAAGACTTGACGGAGACGAAACAATTGACGCACCGTGGCCGTCGCCAAGGCGCGCCACGTGCGACAATGTGCCCCAATACAACTGCACTCGGAAAGGCCCGCCATGACTGCACGCCTCATCGTTATGGATATCGACTCCACACTCATCAACCAGGAGGTCATCGACCTGTTGGGCGAGG
Source organism: Bulleidia sp. (assembly GCA_963614835.1). Lineage (GTDB taxonomy): Bacteria > Actinomycetota > Coriobacteriia > Coriobacteriales > Coriobacteriaceae > Collinsella. The sequence goes on from CAVEET010000222.1 coordinate 2,679, forward strand.
AGGCCGGCGTAGGCGAGCAAGTGGCGAAGATCACTGAGCGTGCCATGCGCGGCGAACTGGACTTTAAGCAGGCGCTCGAGGAGCGCGTGGGGCTGCTTGCCGGCTTGGACGAGAGTGTGTTCGAGCGCACCTTTGAGCGCGTGACGTTTACCCCCGGCGCGCTGGAGCTTGTGCGCTCGGCGCACAGCAAGGGCTGGAAGGTCGGCGTCGTGAGTGGCGGCTTCCACGAGGTCGCCGACAAGATCGTGGCCGCCGCGGGCATCGATTTTTGCCTGGCCAACCGCCTGGAGGTCGTGGACGGCAAGCTCACCGGTAAGCTGGCGGCAGACATTGTGACCAAAGAGTCCAAGCTCATCCAGCTGCTGGACTGGGCAGTTGAGTGCGGTGTCGACATGGCCCATACCGTGGCAATCGGCGACGGCGCCAACGACATCCCCATGATTCAGGCTGCGGGCACGGGCATCGCGTTTTGCGCCAAGCCCAAGACGCGCGAAGCCGCCCCGTTTGCCATCGACGAGCGCAACCTGATGCTCGCCATGGACATCATCCTGCGTGACTAGCCGATCCGTCTAACAATTGAATCAGTCTGTCCTATAGTTTCCGAACAATTTTGTCTTAGTGTTCGGAAACTTGCCCTTGAGTGCTAGACTTTGCGCCGTCGAAGGGAACATAGATGGATAAGCAAGATCTTGAGCAATTGCTGAGCGATGTTGCCGGCGGAGCAGTCACTCCGGCAGTCGCCCTCACGCGCATCCAGACGGCGCCAACCGCCGATTTGGGCTTTGCACAGCTCGATCTTTCACGCGGGGTACGCCAGGGAGCCGGCGAGGTTGTCTACGGTGCCGGTAAAACCGCCGAGCAGATCGCCGCCATTATCGAAGCGCTGCGCGATGCCGGTCAGGAGCGCATCCTGGTCACGCGCCTGGATGCCGAAAAAGCCACGCACACCGCTGAGCTTCTCGGCAACGACATCGACCTGGGGTATGTCCCGGACGCCCAGCTCGCCCTCGTGGGCGGCAAGCCCTCCCCTACCGGCAACGGACGCATCGTCGTCGCCTGCGCCGGCACGAGCGACCTGCCCGTCGCCGAGGAAGCCGCGTTGACGGCCGAGTTCTATGGCAACGAGGTCGACCGCCTCTACGACGTAGGCGTCGCCGGCCTGCACCGCCTACTCGCGCATGCCGAGGAACTTGCCCAGGCACAGGTGGTCATCGCCATCGCCGGCATGGAGGGCGCGTTGGCGAGCGTTATCGGCGGTCTGGTGAGCTGTCCGGTCATCGCCGTTCCCACCAGCGTGGGCTACGGCGCAAGTTTTGGTGGCGTAGCCGCACTGCTCGCCATGCTCAACTCCTGTGCCAGCGGCGTATCGGTCGTCAATATCGACAACGGCTTTGGCGCCGCTTACCAGGCAAGTCTTATCAATCATCTGAGCGCCGGCACACCCCGCGCCCGCTAAGGAGCATTCCATGTCCAATCATCAGCACACGCTTATCATCGACGGCACCTCGGGCATCAGCGGCGATATGACCGTCGCGGCCCTGCTCGACCTGGGCGCCAGCGAGGAGCACCTGCGCGAACAGCTCGCCAC